>CAJWPV010000152.1 GCA_913045395.1 uncultured Verrucomicrobiota bacterium
GCTCCGTCTGGTTGTTCCACCACCAGTAAAATGCCGCGGTATCGAGCACCGCTAACAACAGCAACCAACGCAGCCAACGGCCTTTTGAGCGGCGGCGGTGCACCGTCAGTAATCCTTTCCGGCGGCGCTCGCTTTGCAGGAGGCGCGCCACGCCGCCAACTCGCCGGTCAATCGCTTGGCCAATCGCGGCATGGTCTTGGCCAAGTCGTTCTTCTCGGACGGATCAGCGACTAGATCGAACAGCTTGAACTTCGGCTGGCCGTTCTTGGCTTTGCCGCTGGAATAAATCTTGTACTGATCCCCAACCCAGGCCAGTTGCCCTTTTGATTCAAACCCGATTGGATTGCCGCGCTTGGCCAAGCTGCCGTCGATCAGCGGCACCAGGCTCATGCCGTCGATTGGCCGGTCGGCCACCGGCTTGGCGCCCACGAGGTCGAGAAGGGTCGGCAAATAGTCGCTCGTGACACAGGGGATGTCCGTTATGCGACCGGCTTTCACACGCGCGGGCCACTCGACGATACCCGGCACGCGGATGCCACCCTCGAGCAGCGAGCGTTTACGGCCGCTGAGATACCCGGCCGTTCCTGGCGCCTGGCCGGCTTGACCCTCGGGACCATTGTCGCTGCAAAAAAAGAGGAGCGTGTTTTCAGCCACACCCAACGTGCGCAGTTCGGTCCGCAGTCGTCCGACCTGTTCATCGAGTGCGGTGATGCAGCCGTAGTAATGCTGTGCGTATTTCGGATGCCCGGCGTACATTGCTGTGTGCCTCGGCCCGGCGACGACCGGCAGGTGCGGCGCGTGAAACCATACAACGCTGAAGAACGACTGACCGCGCTTGGCTGCGCTTTGAATAAACGGGATCGCGCGATCCATGATCACGCGTGAGTTGTCGCCACGGGTGTTTTGTGTGACAGGTTCGCTGCGCTCGTTCCAGTAAGCCGTGCCGTACGGCTTGGTCTCACTGGTGGCTGTAACGGCATCCCACCACTTGTTGGAGTTGTTGCCCTTGGGCTGAAGCAGCGGGTCCCAGGTCGGCACCTTGGCCTCGGTCGAGAAACATACGTCGAAGCCGTTGGCCTGCGGGGGCGAGAAATGCTTGGCACCGCGCGCCCCTCCACGGTTGGAGTCCTTCCCGGTTTTGGACAATGTACCGAGGTGCCACTTGCCAAAATGGCCGGTGGAGTAGCCCTGTTTCTTGAGCAATTCCGCCAGCGTCAATTCCTCCGGCTTCATGTGGCCGCTGTTGGCGAACGGAATGCCGTAGCGATACGGATGCCGGCCGGTGATGCAGCTCCCGCGGGTCGGACTGCAAACCGGTGCCGCGGCATAAAAGCGGTTGAATTTCAGCCCCGCCTTGGCCATCGCATCCAAGTGCGGCGTGCGAATGGTTTTGTTCCCGTTAAACCCAACGTCCCCCCAGCCAAGATCATCGCACATGATGAGGATGATGTTGGGCTTTTCAGCGGTAAGGCCACCGGCCAACCCGACAAAGAAGAGTAGAGAACAAAAAAATCGGCTCACGCGGACGACGATAGGCGGGATACTTTCCGCTGGCAAAAACCTTTTGACGATCGACGCTGGGCTCAGTAGCGGCGGCCACCTCGGCCGACTGTTGGGCGGCGGCCGGGCGACTTGATGCCGCTCCCGTAAATGTCCCGCTCCATCATGGCGCGTCGTCGGCCGTACCGGCCGTTGAGTTGGGTGACTTTTTTATCGTGCTCGGCCTTGGTGATTTCGCCGCTCTTCAGCGCGGCAGCATATTCCCCAAGCTGCGCCTGATAGGCGGACTCGAGTTTGCGCAATTCCTTGTCGGTGGCGCAGCCGGTGAGAAGCAGTCCCGCAAAAAGCAGTGCAGCAAAGTTGAAAACCTGTTTCATGTCGCGCGCAGGGTTCGCCTGGTCAAGCGAGTTGTCAAGCGGCCAAGCGTGAATCTCCCTCGATTACGCCTGGCCAAGGTCGCATGGGGCAAGGATGGCTTCGCTCATGCCGTGGATGATTTTTTTGTCGGCGGGACAGATTGTGGCCAGAACGCCGCCAAGCTTGGCCTTGGCCGTGTCAAATTCACCGTGGACGAAGTAGTACGGGCAAAGCCTGACGCGGCCCTGCATCGGCGCCGCTTGGCCAAGCTCGAAGTCGAACCATTCGGTCTTGACGCGGGCAGGGTGGTGGTAGCGTTGGAGTATCCGTGGAGATTTGTCGAAGCCGTCGATCGCTTGGTCGACTGCTCCCGCCCATTCGTCGCTTCGCAGGTCGCTGCCGAGCCAGACACCCCGTGCGCCCCAGGCTTGTTCGGAGAAGCCGGAGATTTTCAGGATCAAGCTGCGCTCTTTTTGCGAGAGTTCCTTGAGCTGTTGCCAGTCGGTCAGGCCAAGGCCAGGAAAGGCGGCGTGCGGCGGAAGCGGTTCGGGATCGATCACCCACGTTTGTGGCAGGAGCGACTCGAGCGTACGCTTGAAACTCTCGCCAAGCTGCTGCCGCCAAGTCTCCGCGAGGTTGCGGTTGTGGAACAGTGCGAAGAGCATTTTCTCCTCAAGGAATGCTTTCGGTGGCGGTGTCACACTGATGCGCTTGTCGGCCGCGGTGGCAAACAGCGGTTCGGCGGCGGGCACGTTTGGGAGGTCGAACAGTTCAAAAAAACGATAGACCGCATCGCCATCGCTCAAGCCGGTAAAACCCTGCCCGTGGACGCTGAAGCGATCGGGGTCGATCTGCTCGGCGAGCCATTTCATCTCCGGCTTGTAGGTGGCGGATTCGTCGGAGACAACCAAACGCACGTTGGCCGCATCGCCGAAGATACCGGCGAAACCTTCAAGCATGCCGGTCGCGCCGCCGAGCACTTCGGCACCGGCACCGGCGTAGGCGCGGTTGAGCCAGGCGGTGAGCCCGATGCCCCCGGGGACGCTGTCCAGCTCGGTGATTTGTAGGCCGTCATCGGTCAGCAAAATGTCAGGACGGATTACACGCGGAAGCTCGGCGCGAAATACTTTGCTGCGCTGGAGGTCGATGATTGACTGGGGCTTGCCGCGATCGAGCCAGGCGCTTGGCCAAGCGGGGAGTCTTCCCTCAGCGCTCCAGTGGTAAAGCATGTTCGCGGCCTGATAGAACTTGAGCAGCACGCGGCCCAGTTGCTCAAGTTGCTTGACGGTTTTTTTGTCGAGCGGGAACGGTCGCGTGGCGATGCGCCACTGGTGCCCGGCGAAGAGTCCGTCGGCGGGCAGGCTTTGCCGGACGTGTTGCGCGGTTTGTTCGGGCGAAAGTTGGGTATCGGTTCCCATCAGCTGGAGCCAACGTGAAGCCTCGCCCCATCGCGGGTCAAGTCCCCGGTGGCGGGGCGATCATCTTGCCTGAGAGAATTGTCACCGCTTGGCCGCCGAGGAGGACCCGGTCTCCGGCGAGTGTGCACCGGACAAAGCCGCCGCGTCTGGAGGCCTGAAAGCCAACGAGCTCGTTGCAGCCAATCCGCTCCGCCCAGAATGGTGCGAGGCAACAATGCGCCGAGCCGGTCACCGGATCCTCGTCGATGCCGAGTGAGGGGCAAAAAAACCTGGAGACAAAATCAGCTGGGCCGTTTTCTGAAATTGCAGTGACGATCACGCCGCGCGTTCCAAGCCTGGCCAAGCGGGCAAGGTCGGGAGCCAGATTGCAAATCGCTTGCTCATTGGCGATTTGTACGAGGATGTCCATCCGGTTTTGGCCGCACCAAAGAATCTCCGAGCCAAGCGGCTTGGCCAGGTCGTCAGGCGGGGCACATTCGGCAGCCGGTTCGGCGGGAAAATCCATCTCGATGAGTTGGTCGTTTTGCCGGGCGGTCAGTGTGCCGCTGCGGGTTTGAAAGATGGCCGGCTTGTCGTTGCCCAGGCGCCTGGTTTCCCAGAGCGCATGAGCCGCGGCCAGGGTGGCGTGGCCGCAAAGATCCACCTCGTCAACCGGCGTAAACCACCGCAGCCCGAAGCCGTCACCGCTTGGCCAGGCGAATGCCGTCTCGGAGAGATTCATCTCGGCGGCGACCCGCTGCATCCAGTCGGCCGGCGGTTCGGTGTCGGGCAGGCAGACGGCGGCTGGATTGCCGGTGAACGGCTTGTCGGCAAATGCGTCGATCTGCATAACGGGCAATTTCACTTGGTTTGGCACGCGGCGGGAATAATTGCCGGACGCGGCGGCCGGACAAGTCTTTTTGCAAACTTGTTTCGGGGTGCGGCTGGCGGCATGGTCTGCCGCCGCGAAGAAGGTACGATGGGCGATCCTGATTACAGATATGGCCGCAGCGGGCAGGGCGGCGTGGCATGGCTTGTGTTGACGTCAGTGCTGGTGGGAGCGCTGGTGTATTTCCTGAATCGGGATGCCGATGATGGTCAGGGCGGCGAGAAGACGTTGGTCGTCTATTGCGCGGCTGGGGTCAAGAAGGCCGTCGAGGAGGCGGCCGGGAAATTTGAGCAGGAGACTGGTACGAAGGTGTCCCTTGAGTACGGCAGCAGCGGTGTGCTGGCGAACAAGCTCAAGATAGACAAGGAGGGCGGGTTGCCCCGGGCGGATGTCTATATTCCGGCGGACTATGTTTATGCCGAGCGCGCACGCGTCGATGGACTCACCGCCGAGTCACTGAAGATCGCCACTTGGAAGGTTGTGCTTGGTACTAAGCCGGGTAGCGATCTGACCCTGGTCAACTGCGACGATGTGCTGGCGCAAAAACTTTCGTTTGTGATATGCGATCCCCTTACCGGCGTTGGCAAGAAGACGAAAAAGATGCTCGAGCGATCCGGCCACTGGGCGGCGACGGATGCGGCCAAGGCGGCCTCGTTCCCGACCGTGACGGAGGCCGCGTTGGCGGTGAAGGAAAATGCCGGCACACAGGCGGCGTTTGTATGGGACTCGGTCGCACGGCAGTTTGGGCTGCGGGTGGTCGAGTTGCCGGAGTTGGCGGTAAGCAAGGCGGACATTTCCGTGGCGGTCACGGCGACGACCCAGCGTCCGGCCCT
>CAJWPV010000153.1 GCA_913045395.1 uncultured Verrucomicrobiota bacterium
TGGAAACCGCGGCGTGGTGATCCGCAACAACCGTTTCATCGACTGCGTTGGCGGCGGGAGCGTGAACGATGGCAAGGCGTTCGAGATTCGGGACAATACGTTTCGTTTGATCGCGCCGAGCGCTCCGCGTTTTGCGTGGTGGCACAACGGGATGCGGCTTTGGGATTACACGCGAGGCATCTTGGTGGAGGGTAACCGGTTTGTTTTCGGCGGCGAATCCAAGCCGGGCGCACGAGGCATATTGCTGCACGGCAAAAGTGTCGGGCTGCGGACTTTCAAAGATGATGCAGGCGACTGGCAGAGTGAAATTGATCCAAACCGCTTTCGCAACAATAGCTACTCCGGGTTGTTGCCGAACCTGGCCGGGCCGCAGAAGCCGGGCCAGCCCATGCACCTGGTTGTCGCGGACCGGTCGGTTCACCTGAGAGGTGATGGAGTGCCGTTCACGTGGCTGGACGACTGAGCTAGGTCAGTCGCTGGTTGTGCCGTCCGGGAGCGTGGTCTTGTGAAGGATGAGGCCTTCGTGATCAGCCGGCTCGAAGCCGGTGGCACCCTGTAAATTGGCCAGCGTGAGGTTCGATCCGGCTAGTGTTGCATGGTCGAGCTTGACGTTCCGCAAATCGGCACCGGTGAAATTGCACCTGGCCAGGTTGCGGTTTTGCCATTCCACGCCGCGTAAATCCCATCCGGAAAAATTGCGATCGGTCAGCGTCACTTTCGGTGCGCCATCGATATACAACTGAATGAGCAGTCGCCGTTCGGGCGAGTCGGTTTTCACGGTGCCATCCGGCAGGGTGGTACTGTTGTAGATCGTTCCGGGGAAGTGATGCCACGGTGCGATCGTCGCGCCGGTGAGATTGGCGCCGGTGAGGTTGACGTTGCCGAGCACCGCCTCGGCCAGGTTTGCGCCGGTGAGGTTTGCGCCGGTGAGGTTTGCGCCGTCGAGCTTGGCCAGGGCCAGGTCGGCGTTTGCCAGGTTCGCCCCGCGCAAGTCAGCACCACGGAGGTCGGCTGCGACCAGATTGCTCTTGGCCAGGCTGGATTTTGGCAGGATGACCTGTGAGCGGACACGAAAATATCGGGGGCCGGCAGAGGCGTTAACGGTGCGTTTAGCGTTGACCGGGTCGAGGTCGAGGCCGCCGGTTATCGCTTGGCCAAGTACCTGCCAATGAATGAGATCAGTCGATGTCTCGAGTTGGGTTTCGGGGATGATTCGAACGGAATTCGGCTGTGTGATCGAGCCGGCTTGCCACGACAATTCCAGTGGAACAGTTCCCTCGACAGTCAGCCGGATATCGGCCGTCTGGCCAAGCGCTACGCCCAGTAGCATAGCCGTCGCAAAAACAAATCCCTCCCGGCTTGGACAGGGAGGGATCTGCAAACGTTTTTTTTGCCGGTCAGATGACCTCATGCAGCGGCTGGGCGTTGTTCTCAACCAGGTAGCGCGGTCGGCCGTTCAGGTCGTTCACCGTGGTCGCGTTCGGGTCGATACCCAGGGCGTGATAAAGCGTGGAGTGCACCTCAGCAAAGCTCACCGGGCGTTCACTGGCTTCGCCGCCCAAGCGATCGGTCGCGCCGATGACCTGGCCGTGCCGGAGACCGCCGCATGCGAGTAGACCGCACGAGACACGCGGCCAGTGGTCGCGGCCGGCATCCTTGTTGATGGTCGGCGTGCGGCCGAACTCACCCCAACAAACCACGACGACATCCTTGTCCATACCGCGTTGTTGCAAATCCTCGACGAGTGCAGTGAGCCCCTGGTCTAGCATGGGGAAGTCTTGTCGGCCGCGGTTGAAATTGCCACCGTGCCAATCCCAACGGCTAAATGAAAGCGATACGCAGCGGACGCCAACTTCCACCAAGCGGCGGGCGAGCAGGAAGTGATCGAGCAACTTGGGCGCACCATCGGCTGTCAACTTGGCTGTGCCACGACCGTACCGATCGCGCAACTTCACATCCTCCTTCCCGAGATCTAGCGCCTCGGCGAGTTTGCCGGAGGTGAGCATGCCAAAAGCCTGTTGGTTGTAGGCGTCCATGCCCTCGATCAGGCCGGAGTTATCCACGTCTCGCCGCAGCTGGTCGAAGCTTTGCAGAAGTTTTTTACGGTCATTCAATCGCTCGAGCGTGATGCCGTTTAACGTCATGTCATCCTTGCCTTCGGCGGAGGGCTTGAAGGCTGCATGCGCCGGGCCGAGGTAGCCGGCCTTACCAGGATCGCTCCACTGGATATGGCCTGTCTTGGGCGAGAGGCCGACGAACGGCGGCATGTCCGGTTTCACAGGGCCTTTCAACTTGGATAGAATTGAGCCGATGCTGGGCCAGCCGCCGGGAGGTTGGTTGCGCGGGGCGCGGCCGGTCATGCATTGCTCGGCATCGTGTCCGCCGGTGGCACCGACGATGGAGCGGATGACAGTGAATTTGTCCATCATCCTGGCCATGCGCGGAAACTCCTCGCAGATTTGCAGGCCGGGGACGTTGGTGGAGATCGGCTTGAACTCGCCGCGGATCTCGCGGGGTGCGTCCAACTTCAGGTCGAACATGTCCTGATGCGGCGGACCGCCCGGCAGGAAAATGTTGATGACCGCCTTGTGCGAGGAGCCGATGCCGGCACGTGCCTCGGCTTCAAGCAGGTTGGCTGTGGTCAGGCCTCCGATGCCCATGGCACCGATCCGGATGAAGTCTCGCCGGGCAATTCCATCGCAAAACCCGCCGCCTTTGCCGCCTGCGCTAATTTTCAGCATGCTTGGACTCCTTCGTCATAAGACTCCCGGCACATCCGGAAGCTCACGTTTTCGAAAAAGGTGACTATTCAGAGAGTTTAGTCAAGTGGGAAAGAAGTTTTTTTCGCCCAGAATCAAGGCGAAAATAACGTCATAATAAGGCGTTGAAATAGTTAATCTTTATTTAGCCCATTTGATCGACATTGATCGACGATGTTTTGAACGAACACAGAGCACTTGATTTCTGTGGCACCCTCATGGTCGGTGAAACTCATCGGGAGCATATACAGGGTTTCAAAATAACTGATTTTGTCTATTTTCCGCAGGCTTTGTGCCGTTCTCATCACCTAGAGGGGTGGCGGACTCGAAGTTGCTGGACTCGCTCTTCATTCGGAATTTGTAGGTTTTCCAGAACATCCGTGCGTCAAAATTTGCGGACACGATTTCGTCTACCCACGTGTCACTGGCCAATCGTTTTTCAGAAACGGAAATGTGAATCGCATTCACTGCTCCGGCCAAACCGCCCAGGAAAGTGACTGGTTTCATTAATTTTGCGTCTATTCTGGCGATATGAAACTCATCCTTATCCACCCACAACTTGGCGTCGAACTGGTTCATGAAGCGGTTAACGGTTTTGCTCTTGAGTTTGTGGTCACTGTTTGGCCGCAGTTGAATGACGTAGGCCGGGCGAGCATTGACTGATTCCACGCCTACCAGAATTGGTATGAATTTTTCCTGGTACAATTCCACGTTCTTTGTGACCAGGTTTTCGTTTTTATTGGTGCCGCCTGATTTTTTACGCGCCAAGTATCGGCGTTGTCGTTCACGGTTTCTGGCTTGTTCACGGGCGACCCGCCGGTGGCTTGCCGGCTTGCCATCCACCCTAATCAGTTCCTGCTCACGTCTGTCGGTGTATGCGCGGTAGGTCTTGGTGTAGCCCTTTCGGATTTTTCCCTTTGAGCCAAGATCTTCGATGGTGGCTTGACGTAAAAAAGAAAAAACGGCTTCACCCATGCCATTGCGTTTTGCTGCTTCATGGGCCTTTTCGATGATTTGCGGTGCTGTCAACTCGGGCAGGTCGACCTTGAGCGCCGGCAGTCTCTTTAGCTCGTCTTCAGCAGCGGTCGCGATTTGGCCAAGAATAAGGACGGCAAGCAGTTGACCGAGAGCCAAACATTGGCGGTGGGCTGTCCAGGCGAACTGTGGGATCTCCTTTTTCATTCTCAAAATCTTTCCCAAGATGTCCCGTCGCAAAAAGGAAGGTTACGTCTTACTCTCGTATTCGTTGTTGAATCCGATGTCGCGGTTAAATGGGCTCGGATGGTCATAGCCCTGAGCGCCAGGGAAATGCATCACGGTGGCGATTGCGTTCCAGGGAAGCAACGCCGAGGCATCGACCTGCTGCATCGACTCGGGAATCCACAGGCCGGACTCCTCGCCCACACGCAACGGCAGTTCGAAGTCGGGGAACTGCACCCACAGGCCGTTCTCGTCGTAGCCGAGGACCTTGGCGAAAAATTTTTCCTGCGTGATCCCGACTGGCTCGAGGATTTCTGGTGTCTTCAGAACCACCAGCACCACGTCGTTGATGGCGTGCGCGATGGTCATCATCATTTTGTCACTCATGGCTGTCCGGTTGTGAACGAGGCCGACCGTAGCTCCGTCACCGTAACGCCGCAATGCAAACCTTGGCCAAGCGCAGCCGCTGGGGCTATAACGCCGCCGTGCCGAAGCGCGCCGAAGCGACCCAACTCATCGCCGCCGCCGCCCAACTGCGCGATGCCGTCAACCGACTGAGCTTCGCGCCGCCGGTGGAATACGTTTACAATCCGCTCGACTATGCCTGGGCGGCGCACGAGCAGTTTCTCACCCGCTACGGCGGCGGGGCTAAGCGTGCGGTGTTCCTCGGCATGAACCCCGGGCCGTTTGGCATGGCGCAGGTCGGCGTGCCGTTCGGCGAAGTGGCGGCCGTTCGGGACTGGCTGCGCATCGACGCGCCCATCGGCAAGCCGCCGAGCGAGCACCCGAAGCGTCCCGTGCTGGGGCTCGACTGCCCGCGCAGCGAGGTGAGTGGCCGCCGGTTTTGGGGGTTCTTCGCTGAGAAATTTGCACAACCGGAGGCCTTCTTCGCCGGGCATTTTGTCGTGAACTACTGTCCGTTGGCCTTCCTCGAGGACACCGGCCGCAACCGCACGCCGGACAAGCTGCCCGCCGTCGAGGTCAAGCCGCTCGAGGAA
>CAJWPV010000154.1 GCA_913045395.1 uncultured Verrucomicrobiota bacterium
TGCGTTTGTTGCCCTGCGGCAGTGCATCTCCCATGAGGCTCTTACTGTTGATCATCAGGAAAAAGGTGATGTAGGCGATTGGCAACAGCACCATGCCGAACACACTCGTCGGCACGGCCAGCCAAAAGCGGGCGTCCCCATCGCCCCAAAGGAACAGGAAGCCCAACGCACCCGTGATGCCCGGAAGAATCGAACCAATCCTGTGTTTCATGCCGCCGATTTCGGCCCCAAGCATCTCGGTGACGGTGAAGCCGTTGATCAGCATCAAAATGATAATGGTCGAGACCGCCATGCCGAGCACGCCGATACCGAAGACCGTCTGCGATACAGCCTTGTTGCCGGTGAGGTTCTCCAGCGACCCGGCCAGTTGAAATGCGTCGCGACTCACGAGCATCGCGGCAAGTTGCTTGTCCGTGCCGTTTGGTTCTTTGGCTTCACCAAGCTTAGCCTGTATGCCGGATAAATTCTTGTCATAAGCGCCCTGCAGCTTTTCTGTCAGCGCGGTTCTCTTTGCGGGATCGAGCAGTCCTTCGTCGTATTTCCCGTGGAACTGGCTGGCGGAAGCGATCACCACGCAGGTCGTGGCCAGAAAAAACGGCAGGAACAATCCAAGCGAAAGGTCGAATGTGGCCAAGCCGCGGTGTTCCCTGCCCCAGCCCTTGCGCAGCATCGAGTACGGCAACAGGAAGGTCATATTGATGCCCACAGCGGTGGCGGCGGCAGTCACCATTCGATCGCGCTGCGAACTGAGGATGACATCGTTCCAGTAGCCCGGGTCGCTCGATTTCGCTATGACCTCCGTGAACTTGGACGCCGGCTCGGAGAGCAGGCTGAAATTGGGAATGAAGCCTGCGAAAATTGCACCCCAATCGAGGCTGCCAGACATCACAACCACCACACCGAAAAAACTCAGCACCACAACGGCCACCATGATTTTCAGGATGATCTCGAAAACCTTCACCCCTCTGCTGCCGCTGTCGTACGACCACACAACCGCCGATCCGATGACAAACAAAAGCAGCGCGCAGATGTACTTGCCGTAGGCGCCATCGAGGACGCCAAAGTTCTGCTGGATGGCAGCCGTTCCCAGCGAGAACTGCGGCATCGCCCAAACGAGGTTGGCGAGCAACGCGGCAATGAGCCAGCCCCAGCCGAGGACCGGGTTGATGTGCTTGTTGATGGCGCGAAACGGTTTCTCGCCGGTGGAGAGCGTGACATACCCGATCACCGAGAGCATCAGCACGCCGAAGATCATCATCAGCGGTTGGAGCCAGAGCAGCTCGTAGCCACCAATCACCCCGATGTAAAGGCTGCCAGCGAGCGAACCGCCACCGAGGGTGATCGCGCCCTGCAGCCAGCCGGGGCCAGACAGCTTGGCGAAAGTACCCCAGCGGGAAAGGATCGGTTTTTGGTTCGCCTCGGCGAGGAGATTCTTTTCGGCAGAAAGAGGATCGTTCGAGTCACTCATGGGTCTGGTTTATGTCTAGCTTGGCCATGCGCTTAGCCGGCCAGAGAACGCGAGGAGTTTGATTAAAAACCTGCCGGAAACAAAGTCAATTTTCCCGCCAAACGCCGAAAGAAAACCGGCGGCACCGCAAAGAGCCGCCGGTTGAGATTGGCCAAGCGCTTGGCTTGGGCTGGTGTTGGCCGGTTAAATCTTCGTGCTGCCGTAGACTATGCCGGCGTCGAGGGTCTTTTTGATCAGCTCGCTGGCTTCGGAAAGGTGAGCGGCGGTGTATGGATCGAGTTTCACGCCCTCGGCTTTTTGCGCTGCGTCGACGCGCTTGGCCAGGTTGCGGAGTTGCTGCGTGGCCAGATTGGCCAACGGCCGCGAGCTGGCGCCGCGCCACGAGCCGGGCATGCTGAGGCTGACCAGGCGCTCGAGGTGTTCACGCTGGAGGTTACGGCGCAGGCTTGAGATCAGCGGCTTGCGGGCGGTGTGCTCGCCCTTGGTAAGGTCCTTCAACTCGCTCCAGACGGCAGCGTCGAGTTTGCCTAAGATCTCAGGCAGCGTGATGGCATCCTTGTCAGCCTCAACGAGAAATTCGTTGTCATAAACGCGGCCTAGCGCGGTTGGGTTGAGAATCATGGTGAGCGTTGAAGCCTGGATGCCCATGACCTTTTCATGCACCGGCCAGGAGGCGTCGGTCATAGAACTGGACAAGTTGTCGATCCAGCGGTCGCTGCTCATGCGACGCAGCAACCCGGTGTTGAGGCCGAACGCCTCGTCCTTGAAGGCGTTCTCGAGCATGAACTCGAGCGCCTCGCGCTGCTGCTTGGCTGGCACCGGTGTCACCGGGTAGCGATCGCCGGGATCGCCTTTCTTGTCGCGGTTTAAAAAGGAGCCGCCGATCCAGTTGCCCATCATGCTCAGCGCGCGCGCCTGCAGGGACAGCGTGAGCTGATAGCCATAACGCGCCTTGGCCCAGCTTTGGCCCTTCTTGACAAAGTGATCGAGCAACTGCCCACGGTGATGTTTCACGATGTTCATCTGGTTGTGCGCGTACTGAATCGGGTTCGCGCCGAAGTCGTAGCGGCGCGCGAACGGGTCGGGGCCGATCGTGTCCTCGTCGGTGGCGTACTGCAACTTGGGATCAGACACGCGGCTCAGGATTTTCTTCAGTTCCTCCGGCTTGCTGACAATGGAGTAGCCGTACTCGATGGCCCAAATATCGTACGGGCCGATACCGGTCATGGTATGGTCGCCCTGTTTTTTACCGACACCCTTGTACATGTTGATCGGCAGGTAATCCATCACCGAACCGGCGAGCGTTTCCTTACCCTTGATCTCGTCGCTGTTTATTTTTTCGAGTGAATGTATGCTTGAGGCCTTGAAGTTGTGTCGCAAACCAAGCGTGTGGCCCACCTCGTGTGCGACTAACTCAGCAATCAGAGGACCGATGAACCACTCTGGTACCCCATCTAGCTTGACCTCGGTTTCTTTTGGCTTGGGCTTGTCTCCTTTCTCATCCTTTTTCTCATCGCCCTCCTCCTTGGCAGCCTCGGCTGCCAACTCGAAGGTGAACCGCATGGTGGCCAGGTCGAGCGACATAGCATCGGCCGCGCGGCAAAGTCCGTTGACTTGGCTGATGCGCCCGTACAGGCCGTCAAACTCATTGTCGCCAATCAACTCGCCATCAACCTTGGCCAAGAGATGACCGCCGTAGGCCTCCGCCCCGTGGGCGGCGAGCTCGGCCTTGATGGAGTCACGCATTGACGGATGGGCCAGGCGCACACGCGGATCCCACTCGGGATGTCCCTTGAGCCAAGCGAGTGTCTCCGGCGCAAATCCTTCCATGGCGATGTCCGGCAGAATTTCGTTGAATTGCTTCCAGTAATGGCGAATCCAGCCGTCGGTCAAAATAATGTCGGCGTCGAGAATTTGGCCGGTCAATGGGTTGACACGGCTCGGCCCGATGGCGGTGCCGACGTCGTTGTTGAGCCAGCGGACAAAGTTGTACCGGGCATCCTCGGGATCCTTCTCCATGTGCGCTCCAGTGGTGGCGTCCTGGTAGTAGACCTCGATGGCGTTGGCCAAGCCGATCTTCTCGTAGGCCTTGTTCCACATCAGGATCCCCTCGCGAACCCAGCGGCGGTAGCGCACCGGCGTGGTATGCTCGATGTAGAAAATGATCGGGTTCTTGACCGGGCTGACCTTGAGCTTGGGATCGGCCTTCTCGAGATGCCAGCGGTTGATGTAGCGGATCTTCTTCTGCTCGTCGACGTACTTGCCGAGGTCGGAGTAGCTTGTAGTGAAGTAGCCAACCCGCTGATCGGCCAAGCGTGGCTTATAGGTCTTGTTAGGGACTATCGCACTGATCGAGTAGTGCAATGTCTTGAGTACGCCATTGGCCGCCGGCGCGGTGAAGGCCAATTCAACGTTGCCCGGGAACGCCTTGGCGGTGCGAATCTGCGCTAGTCGCGCATTGAACCCTGATCCCTTGCTACCGAAAAATTTCGATGCCTGGCCAACGAACAGCGCGTCCATGTCGATCACCGGCCGGTTCTTCGGCAACAACGTGACGATTGGCACATCCACAATCACCCGGTCGGTGAAGAGGCGCTTGACGGAGGACTTCGACTCTTGGTCACCGGTGGAGCGCACCGCGAGGTTCGGCTGGATGATCAGCAACCGCTTGTCGAGCCGCTTGAAATAAACGTACTTCTCGCCCGCCTGCAGGCCGGCATACGTCTCGCCACTGGCCACGGTCGTGGCGATGAAAAATTTCTTCGACTCAAAACCAGCCGGCAGTGCACCGAGCATCTGCTGGTCCTTCTTGCGCACGTAGATGGAGAACAGGCTGGACTTCTTGTCCATGCTCGAGATGATCTGTTCATAGCCCTTGATCACCGTCGTGTAAGACGGGAAGTCCGGCTTGACGGTTGTCGGCTTGGCGGCCGTCTTGGACGAAGTGACAGGCTTGGACGGAGTAGGTGCTTGTGATTGGGCCGGTGCGGAACCAGCCGTCGCAAGGCCAAGCGCGACAACAACAAGTATGCTTTGTTTTTTCATGATAAAATATGACAACTGGGCGGAAAACGGCGAAGCCGCACCCCGCTTGGGAGAAAGGGAATACTGTCCTTGCATTTAAACAATTTCAAGTAAGAACCAGCCGGTTTTTCAGCCGTCTGGGCCTCGACTCTCGACCGCTTAGCCAAGCGCGGGTAGTCTGCCGAGCGGGCGGGTAACATGGCGGTAAAGAAAATCACGGGCAAGTTTGACTCTATCGATGCGGTGCTGCGCGACATCGCGCGCGGCAAAATGGTTGTCGTCGTCGACGACGCCGACCGCGAAAACGAGGGCGACCTGATCATGGCCGCCGAGAAAACGACGGCCAAGGCGGTCAACTTCATGGCCAGGTTCGGCCGCGGCCTCATCTGTGTACCGACCGCGCAGGAGCGGCTTATGCAACTCGGGATCGAGCGCATGGTGCTCAACAACC
>CAJWPV010000155.1 GCA_913045395.1 uncultured Verrucomicrobiota bacterium
CGGCATACATTACCCAACATAAGGTCAATTGCTTGGTATTGTTCAGGCAGTAGGCACCCTGCCCCTTGGCCTTAGCCTTGGCCAGGGCAGGAAGCAGCAGCGCCGCAAGAATGGCGATGATGGCGATCACCACCAGCAACTCGATCAACGTGAATCCGTATCGCTTGGTCGTGCTTGGGGTGTTCATTATAATAAGTAGTTTTGATTCAAATTAAAGTCCAACCGCTTCGCCAAGCGCTTCATGGCAGAGTCTTTTTGCACACAGGACAAATCGGCCGACCATCTGCCATCTGGTTAGCCTGCACGTAAAAACAACCGTTTACGGGACACTTCTTGCCGTCCACCAGCCGGCCTTTTTTACACTTAGGGCAAACCATTGGCTGGCCCATATGGCTCGGGGTGTCGTCGTAATAACGGCCGCGGGTCTCGTCGTCGATCACCTGCATTTCACCGCAGGCATTGCATAGGGTCCACGTGCCACCGTCGGGAAAGTCTGCACTTGTTCCTGACGAGGACACATAATTGACAATGAAGCCGCCACAAAGAACGATGGCGACAATGGAAAGTCCTAGCTTGGCCTTGTCGTTCATCTGCGGCTTACCACCACTCTCGGTGAGGCTGGTTGTCGTTGTTCCAGCGCCGGAGCATACTCTCAGCACCGGTCTTGAATGCGCCTGTTGGCTTGCGCGCCACCAGATCCATCATCTTGTGGTACTCGGCATGTCCATCGGCCAGCAGGATGTTGGAGCCAAGGGTGTGCCGCTTGCTGGGCCATTCCCTGGCAGGATTGTTGAAGCTACCGCCGTCACAGGGATCCACGGCACAATCCCATACCCCATCCGCCTGGGTATCGGAGATGCAGACCATGTCCGACGGCATGCGCACCGTGCTCTCGGGGATCAAATCCTTCTCACTCCTAACATCCCCACCAAGACCCAGTGTACGATTTTTAACCGTTACAAACTCGCGGACCCCCCAGTCGTTGTAGCCGTAAGTGAAAAATGCACCGCCTCCATGGTGAAGGTTGAACGGAAACGTGGGGTCTTTCTTTGTGGGATCTTTGCCCTTGTAATCCTTCCACTTGAATCGGTCCGCTCCATTTCCTTTTTTCGCCGGACAGAAAAACAGATCGGTGCTCTGAGCATAGCCATAAAGCCGCCCGGTCCAGGCGATGGCGTTGTTGACCGGTTTTCCGGTGTACTTGGATATGCCTATACCCGAGCGGAGATCCCAATGTCCCGGATAATAGGCATTGTCAGACACGTACATTTGCAGGGCGATGCCCATCTGCTTCTCGTTGTTCATGCAAAAGATCTGCTGTGCCTTGGCCTTGGCCTGTGCCAAGGCCGGCAGGAGCATGGCCGCCAAAATGGCGATGATGGCGATCACCACCAACAACTCAATCAGCGTAAAACCTCTGCGCCGGGGCCCGCTTTCCATCTGGAAATTGCAACTGGTTGTAATCATAAGGCTTTTTTGAAGGCAATTTCGGGAGACTGCCACACGCCGAAGAGTATTCAATCCGAAAATGCAATCTTTTGGGCTGGCCAAGGCCGACCGGTGGGCGTAGTTACTGCCCCCCCAAAGCAACCCATTAAAGCACCATGGCAGACTTAACCTTTAACTGTCCACTATGCGGACAGAACCTGACCACAGACGAGGGCCTCTCCGGCTCTGAAATCGAATGCCCCTCATGCACCAAACCAATCAAAATCCCATCGGCAGGCGACGAAAATGTGCAGAAGGTGGAGACAGAACCGACCGCCCCCCCTGTGGCCACGGAGCCGGAGCCCAAAAAACTGGCGGTGCCGGTGCATGAAGGCGGCGAGGTGTTGCTGAAAAAAGAAAGCTCGAAAAAAGAGGAGGAAATCACCGGGGATGGAAAAATTTGTGTCAAAACCATCAAACGCGGGGATTGCATCGAGCTGGGACTGGACAAGTTCGACGAGACCGTCAACAAGTTTCTCGAGAAGTTTTCCCGCGAGCAGGTTATCAGCCTGCACTCACTGAACTACTCGCACTTCGACCCAACCACCCAGAAGTACCTGCCCGACTACGCGGCGCTGATTGTGTACGAGCGGTAGGACAGCGTTTTCAGTTATTAGAAGACGAACGGCGAGTTGAACAGGCCACACTCCGGACAACGTGACCGGTCCACGTCGTGGTCATCAGTGTATACGTAGGCGCAGTCTTGACAGCGAAACACCCGATCCTCGGTCGGTTCCGGCTCGAACCGTTTACGACGAAACTCGTACAGCAACGCGAACACACCCAGCAGGCTGATCACGACCGCGAAGCAGAGGAAGATGACCTGATCGGGAAACATCAGCTCGACGGCGGGACTGGGGCGGGTGGTGTCTTGGGCGGGGCCACAGTTCGCCAATGGAACAGCGCCTCACCCCACTCCAGTGCGCCCGGCTGGTCAGGGCGATCGAAGCGGGTGCGCTTGGTCGGCTTAAACCGGATACCCCGGAGCAGTTCCAGCGCACGCCTGTCTGCTGCGGACTGAAACGGGTCACCCTTGGCCAGGCGACCCAGCACCCTGGACGACACCACGTAACCGTCCGTGTTCACGCCGATCCTTATATACGTCCGCCGCAGCGCCTCATTGTGAGGGAGCGCCGGGACGGACACCGAGCGCACCAGCGGCCGCTTGGCCAAGCCACCGAGGATATTCAACTCGGAAGCATCGCGCAGTGCCAGCGGCGCCGGCTCCACCCTCACCGGCCTGGCCAAGTCCTTGGCCGGGATGCCCGACACAACTGCCAGATGATCCGGTAGCGCCTCACGAAAGGCGGCCCCCAGCGTGGCGGGTTGGTTGTCGAGCAGACGCGGTGTCTCATTCCAGTCGATGAGTTGATGCTCCACCCCGGAAAACCGACGCCAAGCCGTCCCAGAGAAACCGCGCCGGTTAGGGCGGGAAAACAGGGTCGGGTCGCTGAACGCCTCCCCCGAACCACTGTCGGGTGTCAGTTGAATCTCTGGCATCAGCCGTAGCGGCTGGTTTTCGGTATGCGCCCGCACGGCAAGCGGGGTGCGTCCCAGCCAAAAAAGAACGCCCAACTGCACCGCGAAAACGATCATCACCCAGATACCAATGGCCTGGTTGGACCAGCCCTCCCCCGACTCGATGGTTGACGGCTTGTCGCTCACGGCACCGCGCTGGGTTCCGGCTCGAACGGCCGGGAAAAATCCGGCGGCCGCGAAGCCAATAAAACTTGCCCGACACCGATCTGCCCGGCGAGGGTGCAGAGCCGGATAATCGCTTCGTGCCGCACGGCCTTGTCCGCCTGAATCAGCAGGGAGACCTCTTTCGGGCTCTTGCCGCCCCCCTGGATGGCCTGGATGACTTGAGGGCGCAGCAACTCGGTCGAGGGCAGTTCCAGTTCCACCTGCTGCCCTCCCTTGAGCTGGTCGTCCAGGCGGGCCAGACGACCGTTCACCCGCACCCTGCCCTGCTCAATCGAGCGCTGCACGATGTTAATGTCCAGA
Source organism: uncultured Verrucomicrobiota bacterium (assembly GCA_913045395.1). Lineage (GTDB taxonomy): Bacteria > Verrucomicrobiota > Verrucomicrobiia > Limisphaerales > UBA1096 > UBA1096. Next base: position 3,493 of record CAJWPV010000155.1, read on the forward strand.
TCGGGGGCGCGGTTGACCAACAACTCGGACAAGGGGAGGTTTTCCTCAGCCTCACTCACCGGCAGGGAGAAGACCTGGTCGCGCAGGGTCTGCCCGCGGAAATACAGGATCCCGTCTGCATCGACGGCCACCGCCAGCGACGGGTCACCCACGCCGGTACGCTGAGAGGAAACCGGTAGGTTGATATCCACCTCGATGCCCGGCTTGAAAACCATGGAAGTGTGAAACAACAACAGGGGCAGCATCAGGAATAGCACGCCGATGAACGGGGCAAAGTCCAGCCGCCCATGGTAGGGACGAATGTTGCCGTGATGGTTCATCTGTCAACTGGCTTGGCTGCCACCTTGCGGGCCATTCGCGTCTTGGATGGAGCGGAGCTGGACGGCGGCATTTCAACGGTGATGATGTTGAGAATCTCCGATGAAATCTTGTCGATGTCCACGGCCAGGTCGTTCTTGCGGCCCACAAGATAGTTGAAGGCGACATAACACGGTATCGCGATGGCCAGGCCAAGCGCCATGCAGACCAGTCCCTGCCAGATACCGCCGGCCAGCGTCTGGGCCAGTACCCAGTTGCCCTGCTGCCACACTGATCGAAAGATGGTAATGAATCCCAGCACCGTGCCTAGGAGACCGAGCAGCGGGGCAATCTGTGCGATGGTGCCCAGCATGTTCAGGCGTTTTTCCAGCCGCGCAACCTCAATGCGCTTATTGTCATCAAGCAGTTCGCGCAACTGCTCCCGCGACAGTTCGCGATTGAGGATGGCCAGCTTCGTCATGCGTGCCACCGGCCCCGGCGTGGCGTCGCAAATCGCCACCAACTCGACGATGTTGTAGTTGTTTTTGAGGTTGGCCCGAATCCCAGCGATGAACTCGGTGGTGTTGATCTGGACACGGCGATAGTTTAGGACACGCTCAAGGAACACCGTCACCGCAACCGCCGAGACCAGCAGTAGAACCCAGACCATGGGTCCGCCTTGCTTTATCAGTTGCCAAGCGGAGTTGCCCGCTTCCGAGCCCTCAAGCTGCGCCAGTAATAGCCAGTTCACGGCCCCTTATAGGCTTTTTGAAGCCCGATTTTCAAGGCTGGGATCAAAGGGATTCCTCGCTTGGCCAAGCGATGGATCATTTGCCCCCTGCCGACCGGCCGATGCACCACAAGCTCTCATGGGTTCTAAGAAAGATCGCCCCGTCCGACACAGCCAGTGTCGAGTTCGAGTACTCACCCACCGAATTGGTGGCCAACAGCTCGAATTTGGGGCTGGCGAGCACCACGTGCGTGTCGCCGGATTGATTGGTGACGTAAACGCGATCACCCACAAGAATAGGCGAAGCCCAGGTGGTTGCGTTGTTTTTTGTCGAAGGCAAACGCTCCTCATAAACCACCTTGCCGCTCTTCATGTCTATGCACTCCATGAAACCGGACATGTTCACGAAGTAGGCGAAA
>CAJWPV010000156.1 GCA_913045395.1 uncultured Verrucomicrobiota bacterium
AGCTTAGGCACGCGGATGGCGCCGATGATGCCCATCGCGATAAAGTTGCCGGTGACCTCCTGCCGCACGTCTTCGCACAGCACAGAGCATTGCAGATCGGGGAGTATTCGGGAGGCTTGCATTCTGTTTGAAATCTACTGGACGCCGGAACCGGTTTGCTGCACAGCGGCACGAACGGTGTTGCGCATGAGCATAGCGATTGTCATCGGGCCGACGCCGCCGGGGTTCGGGGTGATTTTGCCCGCGATCGGCTGCACGGCGGTGAAGTCCACGTCGCCAACAAGTCGGTAGCCCTTTTCGGCGGCGGGATCATCGACGCGATTCACGCCGACGTCGATCACCGTCGCGCCCGGCTTGACCATGTCGGCCTTGACGAACTCCGCCTTGCCAATCGCCGCCACGACGATGTCCGCCCGGCGGCAATGCTCCACCACATTGCGGGTGCGCGAGTGGCAAAGGGTGACGGTGGCGTTGGCACGCCCGGACTTTTGGCAAAGGATCGCCGCCATCGGCTTGCCGACGATGTTGCCGCGGCCGAGGATGACCACCTCAGCCCCGTCGATCGGCGTGCCGGAGCGGATGAGCAACTCGTGCACGCCGCCCGGTGTGCACGGCACGAAGCCACCGCTCTCGCCGAGCATCAGCCTGCCAACGTTTACCGGGTGAAAACCATCAACGTCCTTCGACGGCGACACGGTGGAGAACACTTTCGTCTCGTCGATGTGGCGCGGCAGCGGTGCCTGCACGAGCACACCGTGCACGCTGGAGTCAGCGTTGAGTTTCGCGAGCAACTTGAGCAACTCAGCCTCCGGTGTGTCCTCCGGCAGCACCGTCGTCTCTGAGCGAATGCCCAGCTTGGCCGCGGTACGCTCCTTCATGCCAACGTAAACCTTCGATGCCGAATCCTCCCCGACGCGGACGAACACAAGGCCCGGTTCAACGCCAGCCGACTTGAGTGTGGCGACACGGGACTCGGTCTCCGCGTGAACCTCCCGGGCGATCGCGCGGCCGTCTATCAGGTTATCGGCCGGCATCAGGGAAGCGTTTTGAGCGTGCGCACGTCGAGCAGCGGCAATGAGGGCCAGCGCGGATCGACGGCCTCAATCCCGGTCAGGATGACCCTGCGGTTGCGCAGCATGCTCATCAGTCGCTCGAAGGTAATGGGCTCGCCGTCCTCGCCGTCGGCAACCTTAAGCGGCCCGGAGTCGGACGAGTAAAGGTAGTTGATGGTCCGGCCGTTTTCGTTGAGCAACTCGAACCGGCTCGGGGCTTTCGGGCTCCGGAAAATACGCCGCTTTATTTTACCCTCGCGGGTAACGATGCGCGGCGGCGGCACCGGTAATTTCGTGTCCGTGACATCAGGGACCGTTTCCGGCTTGACTGCCTCGGCATCCTCCGGGTTGCCCATCGGCAATTTTTGCGTGTCGCTGGCCTCGGTGCCGCCGGCCTCGACGACGACGACTTCCGGCTCCGGCGGCTCCGGCGGCTCCGGCAAGCCCGCAGGCTCAGTTGTCCTTTCGGTTTCGCCCTTGGCCTCGGTGACGTCCGCTGTCTCGGGCTTGGTTGCCTCCAGCTCCTTTGTTTCAGTCACTTCCTCGGCGACCGGCTTGGCCTCGGGGGTGGTTTCCGTCGGCTTGGCCTCGGCAATCTCTGTTGGCCCCTCCGTTTCGCTCACGTCGGTCGGCTTGGCCTCGGACGTTTCCTCCGGCTTGGCCTCCTCGCCGGCTTCGCCAACATCGATGAACTTGGCCGCGATATAGGCATGTGCGCCCGCGGGGTGTTCAATCTCAATCCAGTCGCCTGCGGTGCGTTTTTCCTTCACAGGATCGCCCTTAGCCAGGTGACCCACGATGCTGAATCGCTCGCCGTCCCCGGCGCGGACATTGAGCTTGCTGACGGTCACTTTGCCTTCCTCGACGAAGCCCAGGTACACCCAGGTCTGGCCGTCGGCCGGCATGACGATCCTGAGCCAGTCGACCGGCTCGTTCTTGCGCGGTGGGGCAACGGTCACCTTGGCCAGCACGCTCACCTTGTCGCCTTTTCGCAGCTGGGTCACGCGCTCGCCGATCAGGCTAGCCCGAGCACGGACGTTGACGCGATCCGCCGAGACAGTACCCGGCTTGGGAGGGGTGACTTCGCTGACGACATCTTTTGCGCTCAAACCTGAAACGGCAACGAGCCAAGCCAGCGCCGGGATGAGGAAACGGCCAAGTGGTTTCATTGAACCCCGAGTGTGAAACGTCCCTTCACGAGTGTCAATTCCGCCGAGCAGTTCGCGACGATTTTACGGGCGGCTTGAGGCACGACTCGATCTCGGCACGGCTGAGCGTACGCCATTTGCCTGGTAGCAGTTCGCCCAGCCTCACCGGCCCGACCGCCACCCGTTTCAGGCGCAACACACGGAAGCCAAGCGCTTTAAACATTCGGCGCACCTCGCGGTTCCTGCCCTCGGCCAGCACCAGTTCCGCCTCGCTGCGGGTGTTGTTGGCTGAGAGCAGCCGGACGTTCTTGGCTTTCAGGAAATCCCCCTTGTCACGCAGGCCAAGCGTAAGCCCTTTCAGCATCTTCGGCTCAAGCCGCTTGGCCAGAATCACGCGATAGGTCTTGAGCAGGCCGTGACTCGGGTGCGACACCCGCTGGCAAAACTCGCCGTCGTTGGTCAGTAGAATCAGCCCCTCGCTGTCGGCGTCCAGCCGGCCAATGGTGAAAAGATGCCCCCAGTCCGCCGGTAACAGGTCGAACACCGTCCGGCGATCGTGCGTGTCGCGGCGGGTGCAAAGAAACTTGGGAGGTTTGTTGAGTGCGACGAAGCGCTTGGCCAAGGGCTTGAGCGGCCGGCCAGCCAGCGCCACTTCGTTCCTGGCGGGATCAACCTTTGTGCCAAGTAGCCGGACGATCTGGCCATCGACAGTGACGCGGCCAGCGAGAATCAGCTTCTCTCCTTCGCGGCGCGAAGCCACTCCGGCCTCGGAGAGGAATTTTTGGAGGCGTATCGTCACCGCCGGGAAAGAATGTGCGGTGGAGACAAGGCCGGGCAAACCTTGGAACCGGGGGCGATTATTCCTCCGGTTTGGTCTTTTTCAGGCCGGTGATGCGGTCGCCCTCCTTGAGTTCACCACGTTTGCGGAGCAGTTCCACCCGCTCGTAACGGGTGAGCACGGTGCGCTTGGCTTCAGCAGCACCACCGACTTTCAAGCTAGGATGTTGTGACATTTTTCTTAGGAAACAAACGATTTGGCGTCCCTCCGCCAAGAAGCGGGCGGCGGAAACTACCACACCGCATCCCGATTGCAACCGGATATTTTGCAACAAATGTCGGCTTTTATCCGTCTACTACAAAAGGCAAGCTTGACCAAGCGCTGCTTTCGTCGTGACGTTATCTCCCGCAAAAACCAGTCTCAACCTACTTGGCTTAGCTGCTGCCTTACCCCTGGCTCACGCAGAGGCAATGGATATCCGCTCAGTCGAGCCAGACCTCACGATCCCCAAGTTGGAAGCCGGCCAACCGGATATCGGCAAGCGAGTGAAGCAAACTATACCCGACTACGAGCAGACTGGCGTTTACCATGTCACCTATCTGCCGACTGATTGGGTAAAAGGCAAACGCTACCCGGTACTCATCGAATATGCCGGGAACAACTACCGCGGAGCCTACGGTGACATTAGCACTGGCCGACCCGAGGGCAGCAATATGGGTTACGGAATCTCCGGCGGACGCGGCTTCATTTGGGTTTGCCTGCCATACCTCAACGCTACCGGAGACAACATTGCCCTCACCTGGTGGGGTGACTCCAAAAATCGCACCGCGCAGCCGACGTTGGATTACTGCAACAAAGCCGTCCCGTGGATTTGCGAAAAATACGGAGGCGACACCAACCGCGTGATCCTCTGCGGATTCTCACGCGGTGCCATCGCCTGCAACTACCTTGGATTGCACGACGACGAAACCGCCAAACTCTGGCGAGCCTTTATTCCGTACAGCCACTACGACGGCATCGCCACTTGGCCTTACCCGGCCTCTGACCGCGATTCCGCCCTCACCCGGCTCAAGCGCTTGGCCAAGCGCCCGCAATTCATCTGCCACGAAGTCACCAGCTCCCAACTCAACCTCGCGGCGACAAAAAAATGGATCGAATCCACCGGCATCAAGGCAAACCTCACCTTCGCCAAAACCGGCTTCCGCAACCACAATGACGCATGGCTTCTCCGCAACAGTCCAGCCCGCAAATATCTCCGTGCTTGGCTGAAACGGGTTTTACAATAGGCGCTCCCTCTTCCCGCCAATTCCGTAGGTTGTCGCCCATCCGCTTGGCCAAGCGGTTAATTGAGCTCGCCGGGGGGGATTTCGTTCAAGGTGTAGTAACCAACCGGGTGCAGTATCGGTAAACCCATGGCCGAGCGGACGCCTTTGGCGCGCAACTCGTGAACGTGCCCGTGGATGAGCTTGTCCAAGGTCACGCGTACTGTTTTCGAACCGGTGACTTCAACACCCACGATCTTCGGGGTCAGTTTATCCACGACCGGGCTGCCGTAATCCGAGCGGTAAATGTAGGTGTAGGCGCTCATGCTGTAGGAGGCGGGGTTGCCGGCGCTTACGGCATCCAGCTCGTGGGTGAAGGTCAACTCGAAGCCATCCGGCTTGGCGCGCATCTCATGTATCTCGAACGGCACCTTGCCCTTCCAGGTGACGCGATCGAGTGCGAAACGTCTGCCGCCACGGGCGCCCCAGCCGCGGTCGGTACCGCCGACAAAGAGGGTGCCGCTGGGGTGCATATAGGAGCTGATGTTCCCGGAGCCGAAGCCTTTCAAAAACGAAAACGCAGCCCCCTGGTAAACGCCGTTCACCTTCTCGAGAAATGCCCGGTTGACCACCGAAAAAGTTTGGTCGCAGACAA
>CAJWPV010000157.1 GCA_913045395.1 uncultured Verrucomicrobiota bacterium
CGGCGAGCCAAGGGGTGGATCACGGAAGTCGAGGAATGGTACTCCGGCAAAACCAAGTCCACGAAACAAGCTAATGGGAACAAGCGACTGAAGCAGTTAAACGACCAACGCAAAAAACTACTAGCCAAGGTGCCAAAAAAACCGCGCAACACGCAGGATGCACGGGCCACACAGCGTTATCAATTGACGATAAAAAAACACCGGGAGGCGGTTCAAGCTCTCAACCGGAATATCAGCAAGCTCAAAGGTGGTCGATCAAATGGCAGCTTGGCCAAGCGCCAGATCACGGCACTTGAAACCGACAAGCTCATCAACGAGACCTTCCTTCGAACTGTCAGCCGGATGCCCTCGGCTAACGAGCTCAACATGGCACGGGCGGATATCAACTCAAACCAGGACAAAATCGGAGGTGTAAAGGATCTCCTTTGGACCCTATTGAATACCAAAGAATTCTTGGTGAACCACTAACCGACAACAACCATGGCAGCACATTTTTTTTGTGACGGAATCCAGCGACGCGACTTTCTCAAAATCGGCGCCTTGAGCAGCGTAGGGCTTGGCTTGTCCGACTACCTTGGCTTGGACAACGTCAATGCGGCCACCAAAGCCAAGGCCAATTCGGCGATCTACGTGCGCCTGGCCGGTGGACCAAGTCACATGGACACGTTTGACATGAAGCCGGACGCGCCAGACACCCATCGCGGCGAGTTCAAGGAAATCGCGACCAACGTCCCAGGTGTTCGCATCTCCGAGCATCTCCCGAAATTGGCCAAGTGTGCGGACAAGTACACCATCCTCCGAGGTGTGAGCCATGCACTAGCCGCTCACCGGCTAGGAGCGGAATACCTAATGACCGGAAACCGCCCCATGCCCGCCCTTAAGTACCCGACCTACGGTGCCGTGGTCAGCAAGGAGCTCGGTGCGCCAAACGATATCCCGAGTTCGGTGGCCATCCCCAAAGGTCCCAATGCCCCAACCGGCTTCCTCGGGTTGGAGTATGGACCGTTCGAAACAGGTGCCTCACCCAAAGCCGGCCAAGCAATGAACATAAGGGGGTTATCACTGTCAAACGGCCTGACGTTGAACGATATCGATCGGCGTAACAACCTGGTCAAGCGCTACGACACCGCCTTTGGCTCTTTCGCCAAAGAGGACAAGGTGCTAAGCGGCATGGATAAGTTCAGCCAAAAGGCCTACGAGATGATGCGCTCAAGCCGAACTCGCGAGGCGTTCGACCTGACCCGCGAGCCAGCGTCGGTGTCCGGACTGTTTAGTAACGAGGGTTTTTCGCAAAGTTGCCTGCTAGCCACCCGCCTGGTTGAGTCCGGCGTGCGCCTGGTCAGCGTTCAGTTCGGAGGTTGGGATACCCACCGGGATAACTTCAGTCGCCTCAAGGACAAGAACCTGCCTAACCTAGACGACGGCTTGGCGGGGCTTTTCAAAGCACTCGATGCCAAGGGTTTGCTGGAAACAACCGCTGTTTTCGTAACCGGAGAGTTTGGTCGCACACCAAAAATCAACCAGCGAGGTGGTCGCGACCACTATCCGCGCGCGATGTTCTGCCTTCTCGCCGGTGGCGGGATGCAAGGGGGCCAGGTGATCGGTGCATCCGATGAAAAGGGCGAAGGCCCACGCGACCGGGTCATATCGCCCGACGACGTGGCAGCCACATTCTATCACACGTTGGGGATTGACCATACTAAGGAATACCACACCCCGACCGGCCGACCGGTGATGATTGTCCGGCACGGCAAGTTGATCCCGGAGTTGGTGTAACAGCCAAAACCACAGATGATTCCCACTCCTCTTGGCCAAGCGAAAACTGCTTAGCCAAGTTTTTTGTCTCGCAAAACCGGTGGAATCTTGGCTTCAATCCCCCTCTTTCAAACCGATGAACGAGCAGATTGTCATTCTGGATTTTGGTTCGCAGTACACCCAGGTCATTGCGCGCCGCATTCGTGAATGCAAGGTTTACTCGACCATCATTCACTACAACACCCCTGCCTCGGTCATCGCGGAAATGAACCCAGCAGGTATCATCCTCTCCGGCGGTCCATCCAGCGTTTACGCCAAGGACGCCCCTCTGCCTGACAGGGCGGTTTTCGATTTGGACCTACCGGTTCTAGGCGTCTGTTTCGGCCTGCAGCTGATGGCCAAGTTTTTGAACGGCAAGGTCGAGCGCGGTCAAAAACGCGAGTACGGAAAAGGAACCCTTCGCGTAAAAAAAACGCAGTGCCGCTTGTTTGACGGGCTGCCCAGGGAATTGCAGGTTTGGAATTCTCACGGCGACAAACTGACAAGGTTGCCGGATGACTTCAAGGCAGTTGCCACCACGGAAAACTCCGGCTTTGCGGCAATCGAAAATGCCAAGGCCCGCTTTTACGGCCTTCAATTTCACCCGGAAGTGGCTCACACACCGAAGGGTAAAAAAATCATTTCCAATTTCGTCCGTAAAATCTGCGGTTGCGGCCGCAAGTGGACCATGCGCAATTACATCGATCAGGCTGTTGATGAAATCCGCGCCAAAGCCGGCAAGGAAAAGGTGATTCTTGGCCTGAGCGGTGGCGTGGACTCGAGTGTCGCCGCAGCGTTGATCCACAAGGCCATCGGCAAACAGTTGACCTGCATTTTCGTGAACAACGGCGTACTGCGGGCGAACGAGGCGAGCGTCGTCAAGAAAGTGTTTGCCGGCAATTTCAAGGTGAAGCTCCATTACGAGGATGCCGCGAACCTGTTCATGCGCAAGCTACGCGGTGTCACTGACCCCGAGACAAAGCGCAAAATTATTGGCAACACATTCATCGACGTTTTCCAAAAGGCAACACGCAAGGTCGGCAAGGCCAGATTCCTCGCTCAAGGCACACTGTATCCCGACGTCATCGAGTCGGTCCCAATCGGCGGCAACCCGGCGGCGCTCATCAAAAGCCACCACAATGTCGGAGGTCTGCCCGAGAAAATGAAATTCGACTTGATCGAACCGCTTCGCTGCCTATTCAAGGATGAGGTTCGCCAACTCGGCACCGAACTGGGACTACCAATGGAGATCGTCATGCGCCAGCCGTTCCCCGGTCCGGGTCTGGCAGTGCGGATTCTCGGCGAAGTTACGCCCGAGCGCTGCGAAATCCTCCGCAACGCTGACACGATTGTAGTCGAGGAAATGAAGCTAAACAACCTGTACTATAAAATCTGGCAGAGCTTCGCGGTGCTGCTACCAGTGCGAAGCGTCGGTGTGATGGGCGACGAACGAACCTACGAGTACACCATCGCCGTGCGAGCAGTGGAGTCGAAGGACGGCATGACGGCCGACTGGGTAAAACTGCCGTACAAAGTGATCGAGACGCTCTCCAGCAGAATCATCAACGAAGTGAACGGCGTGAACCGCGTTTGCCTCGATGTTTCCAGTAAACCGCCTGCGACCATCGAGTGGGAATAAACGGTTATTAATCAATATTACAAACCTAACGGAGTCTGCCAGATGAATGCTGTCGAGCGCGCTCGTCGAAACGTTAGCGGGAAGTTTTCGGAGCGTTGATCGTGCTGCTGACGTCGCCAGCATGTAGTTGGGTTCGCAACACTTGGCCGATTTTCGATTTCCTGGCATCCCTCAATACAGCACCTGTCTTCCCGTCATAGGTGATCGAGTAGCCTCGGGCCAGGACGGCCTTGGGCGAGAGTAGTTCAAGGCGGCTCAACGCCCGCCCAAACCTTGCGCAATGATCTCCGAGTTTGCGACGCGGTACATCACCCAAGCGGTGTCGCAGCCATGTTAACTGCTCTCCTCGCTGCGCTACCAGGGCGGCTGGCCGGAGCGAAGTCAGGCGCTGTCTGGCCAGTCGAAGACTGTCTCGACGGATTGCCACTCCCTGCCTGGTCAAGCGATTCAGATCGTCATACTGGTTGTCGAGCCGCTGATAGGCGTCGTCCAGAGCCCGACGCGGGTGCGCCCGGTTCAGTCGGTGCGAAAGAGTCAGCAAGTCACGCTTATTCAACCCCACTCTCCGCTTGGCCAAGCGGCTTAACTGTGCAGCGGCCTCCACCAGAAACCTACGTGAGGCAAACACGTCCTGCGTGATCAATTCGGCGGCCACGCTCGGTGTTGAAGCCCGGACGTCACTCACGAAGTCGGTGATCAAAAAATCAATCTCATGCCCCACGGCCGACACCACCGGCAGCTCCGACTGGTGTACGGCACGGGCCAACACTTCCTCGTTGAACGCCCAAAGATCCTCCAGGCTCCCTCCACCGCGAGTCAGTAAAATCAAATCAAGCGCCTCGCCCTCGTCCTGTCCAGCGCTCCATAGGTTCAGTTGCTGAATCGCTCTGGTCATCTCCACTGCGGCGCTCTCTCCCTGCACTCGACACGGCTGGAGCACAATTTGCAGCGAGGGGTTGCGTCTTTGAACGACATGGAGCACGTCCCGAATTGCCGCACCGGTCGGCGATGTGATTAAACCCAATCGGGCAGGAAAATTGGGCAGCAATCGTTTCCGTCCGGACTCAAACAACCCCTCGGCCTTCAGCTTGTGCTTCAGCTTCTCAAACTTGACCTGCAACTCCCCCTGCCCCTGCAACTCCACTTTGCGAACAATTAGCTGATACTGCCCCCTTGGCTCAAACACCGTGACCTTCCCCTGCAGAACCACCTGAACCCCGTCCTCGAGCAGCGAATGCTTCTCTGAATCAACCCCTCGAAACAGTGCGCAGTTCAACTGCCCATCCTCATCCTTGATGCCAAAATAAATATGACCTGAAGCCTGTTGGCGCAGGCCGGTGACTTGCCCAACTACCCAGACAGTTCCGAGTTGCTTTTCCAGCAGGCCCTTTACTTCTCGGTTCAGTTCAGTGACACCATACACCCTGCGCGCCCCCCCGCTATCTGGCGATCCACCGAAA
>CAJWPV010000158.1 GCA_913045395.1 uncultured Verrucomicrobiota bacterium
CGGCGATGTCCATTTCGGACATGATTTTAAGGCGGCTGATCACCGCGGCCTGCAGCCGTCTTGGCGGCCCTTTCTGCTCGTGGCAGACACCGTCGATTCGATAGCGCATCCGAAACCGTGTTGCCAGGGGCTCAAGATGAATATCAGACGCACCCATCCGGAACGCCTCCACGATCATGGTGTTCACCAGCTTGATGAGCGGAGCATCTGCATCAACAGCATCCGTGTCCTCGTCCACCGCCACTTCCCCAAGTGTGCTGATCTGCACCTCCCCCTCTGTGATGTCCTGGATGAGTTGGCTGACGTTGTCGTCTCGAGCCACCCCGTAATACTGCTTGAGGGCATCCTCGATCTCGTCCTCATCGGCCACGCTGATCTTCACCTCCTTGTTCAGCGCCTGACCAAGAGCGTCAATTGCGTCCAGATCCGACGGATCGGACATCGCCACCGTAACGCTCAACTCGTCCTGGTACAGCGGCACCACCTTGTACTGGTGCGCCACGGACCTGGGCACGGATGAGATAACTTCGTCCTCGATTGACTGTTCGGCGAGCTCGACAAATTCCGCACCAAATTGCGACGCCTTGGCCTGTGAGACTTGGATCGCCATAACCACGCCCTTGGTGACGAGCGTGTCCACAACCCCCTCCCCGCTCGACATGGCTTCGTCCTCGGCGAGTGCACGCTCATCGTCCGTCACCACCCCCATCTCGGTCAGTGTTTCCAGTAAATAGTCGTCTCGTACAGACACAATCTTAAATCAAACAGCCATCACCCCAAAAAGCGGACGCAGCCTATCCTCATCAGGAGCAAAGTAAAAGCAGACAAAAAAACTCAAGGCAGGCCCCTGTTACTTTGAAAAGGGCGAAAAGTGCTACCCGAAGCTCACCGGCCAGCCAAGTTTTATTTCATTTTACTTTACCTTCGCCGTCTTGAGGCAGGGCCGCCCGGACCTTGGCAGGGATGTCCGGATTGCCATCGGGGGGCGAATTCGCCACTGTCTCCCAAGTCGCGCTTGGCCAAACACTTGCCAAGCCACACGTATGGAGACTCCTTTGCAGCTGGTCATCGGGATTGATGGTGGTGCCACTTACAGCCACGGCGTGGCGGCAACACACGACGGCCGGGTGCTCTCGGTCGTCCACTCCGCCTCGATGAACTTCACCGGTTCGTACCAAAAGGAGGTTCGGCGGCGCGTGAGCGAAATTCTCCACAACCTTGAGCTTCAACTGCCCTTCTTGAACGAATTCACCCATTACGCCGTCTCCGCAGCCGGCATCTTCAACGAGGCCACAACAGACCAGAAGGAAAAGCTCTGCGGAAAAATCTATCCATGGAAACGGACCCGCCTCGTGGGCGACTCTGTCGCCGCTTTTCAAGGCGCAACGCTTGGCCGACCCGGTGTGCTGGTCATTTGCGGAACGGGCACCAGCGTCATTGCCTGCAACGAGGATGGGGAGTTCACTCATCACGGAGGATGGGGCCCTCTGCTCGACGACGTTGGCAGCGCCTACTGGATCGCCGTGAAATGCATCCGGGCCGCCATTGCCGAGTTTGAGCAAACCGGCCCCGCGACCTCAATCACAGACGCCCTTTGCGGCTGGTACGAAGTCAAAAATGTACAAGGCTTGATCCCGGTGATTTATCACCCCGAGTTCACACGCGACAAGTTTGCCATTCTCGCCTCCAAGCTGGACAGGGAAATCGGAGGCACTGACCCAGTTTATCAGCAGATCTGCCACGAAGCCGGCAAGGCTGTCGCCAACCTCACCATCCAGGCTGTTGAAAAGTCCGGCCTGGATACCTCTCCGTTGCCGTTATTCTTTTCCGGAGGTGTGCTCCTTTTCAACCGCGCGGTGATGGAAGCCTTCGAGGAAACCATTCGCGGAAAGTTCAAGGCGATGCTAAGTCAACCTCGTCTGCCGACAGTACTGGGCGCAGCCATGCTGGCCCTACGGGACGCCGGGGTGGAAACCACGAACACACTCGTCGAACAACTCGATACGACCTACAAAAACGTCGACGAGCTCGTATCCAGTTGATGCTGGCCGACGGGGCGAAAAAACTCTTGTCTCCCGCTCAGTTGACCTCCTCGTATTCGCCCCCCCAATCCCCGATCTTCAGAATACTCCGGACTTTTCGTCTCTCGTAACGGTGTTTCTTCGCCTTACCCGGCTGGGTCTGCGCCTGGTGAAAGGGATGCTCCTCGCTGACGAGGCCGGTAACGACATCGGTTTTTTTTATCATTAAGTTTAATGGATGTGCGGAAGAAACCGTTGTCGGAAGAGCAGCAAAACCAACCTGGCTTGAAGTAAGCCATTCCCCAGCATGTATCAGGTCACACATAACAAACGGTCTCGGAATTCGACCACGCCATCGACCCTAGCGTTCAAAAAACAGGGAAGAAATTTAACAAGAACCCGAGCACCGCTCTTCAAGTCATTCCGCCGCAACAACCCCCATTCCCAAGCCGTAAAAAGCCGTCTCACTTGGTTCAAATACACCCCGCGCCGGGCCGATCGATTTGCGCTCGAGACAAACTCTGATTCGACTACCCGGTCACATTCCACCATTCTCACCCAACCACAGCCAGGGGGCGAAGTTGTGCAGCTTAATTTCTACACGACTGGATCGGTGCTCGATGACGCTCAGGCTGGCGAAGTCTACTTCGAAGCGATCCATTTTTGAGAACGGCTCGTCGAGCAGTAGCGACAGGAGCATCCGAATCACACCACCGTGACACAGGACGAGAACGTCTTGACCTGCCCCTTCGTTCATCATTTGCCCTAAGCTGCCGCGGATGCGTGATCGGCATCCGTCCATCGACTCGGCCTCGGCGACGTCGCCGTTCTCTAAATGCACGAGCCAATCCTCGGCGTCCAGGCCGAACTTTTCCTGTATCTCGTGCCACTTGTGGCCGGTCCAGACGCCAAAATCGACCTCGCGCAAGTCGTCAATAACTTGGGCTTCCCGGCCAAGCGCGTCAAGCAGTGGCTTGGCTGTCTGCTGAACCCGAATCATCGGGCTGAGGTAAATGCGATCAAAGGTGCGGCCGCCCAAAAACTTAGCCAAGTGCTTGGCCTGTTCGTGGCCAAGCGGCGATAGTTCCATGTCGATCTGGCCCCCGAACACTTCGTGGTACGCCTCGTCTACCTCGGCGTGGCGGACGAAGTGCAGTCGAGTCGGTTGCTCCCTGCAATACATAATGGCCGCTTGCACTTAGCCCTGGGAGATGGCCGCCTTTTGCAAGTCCAGCAACTCGTCGATCCCCTTTCGCCCGTGTGTCAGCATGGTGGCCAGTTCGCCATCGCTGAAGGTATTCTTTTCTCCGGTACCCTGCAATTCAATGAACTCGCCGTTGGCGTTCATCACGATGTTCATATCCACCTCGGCGGCAACGTCCTCGACGTAGGGTAAATCCAAAATGGGCACGCCATTGACCACACCGACACTCACCGCGGCGACCGCCGAGACCGCCGGGTCGCACTCCAGCAATCCGTCGGCCTGCAGCTTGGCCAAGGCCAGCGACAGGGCTACGTAGGCACCGGTAACCGACGCCGTGCGCGTGCCACCGTCGGCCTGGAGGACGTCGCAGTCGATCCAGATCGTTCGCGAGCCGAGCTTGACCAGGTCCACCGCAGCCCGCATCGAACGGCCGATGAGGCGCTGGATTTCCTGCGAGCGCCCGTCGATCTTGCCCTTGGCGATGTCGCGCCTTTTGCGGTCAAGCGTGGAGTAAGGCAGCATTGAGTATTCGGCGGTAACCCAACCGCCCTCGACGTTTTGCAACTTCATCCAGCGTGGCACCAACTCCTCCACCGTGGCACAGCATATGACGCGGGTGTCCCCCCACTCGATTAGTGTCGAGCCGGTGGCGTGCGGAGCAATGTTGTTTTTGAAAGTGACCGTGCGAAGCTGATCCACCGCTCGGCCGTCCGGTCTTTGATTTGTGCTTGAGTCTCCCTCGCTCATGGGCGCGCAGACTAGCGTCAGCCGGGCGGCAACTCAATCCTGATCGAGTAAATCAGTGGTAATGACGCGGATGATCCCCGCAAGCGTCACGGTATTTGGTCGCCAACTCAATGCAGGCTCCGGTGTCGAGCTGGCCGACGCAGTCTCGGTACATTTCCTGCCAAGGGGTCTGATTGTGAAGCTCCGGTGGCGTGTGGTTCTCCCGGCGTTTGACCAAGGTCTCCTCGGACACCAGCAACTCGACTCGGCACTCGTTGAGATCCACCCGAACCTCATCGCCGGTTTCGAGCAGGGCCAAGTTCCCTCTCACAGCCGACTCTGGCGCGATATTCAAGATGCTCGGGCTGGCCGAAGTGCCGCTTTGACGTCCGTCGCCCATTGTCGGCAGAGTTTCAATGCCCTGTTTCAAAAGCTCGTCCGGCGGCTGCATGTTCACCACTTCGCCGGAGCCGGGATAGCCGATCGGCCCGCAGCCTCGAATTACCAGCATGCAGGAGTCGTCGATTTCAAGCGATGGCTCGTTGAGCCGCTCGCGATAATCTTCCGGCCCCTCGAACACAATCACGCGCGACGTGAACACATTTTCATTGCCCGGCTCAGACAGGTAACGGGCTCGAAATCCGTCACTAATAACGCACGTCTTGATCAGCGCCGCGTCGAACAGGTTACCGCTCAACACGAGAAAGCCGGCCTGCTTCTTCAATGGCTTCCCATGGGCACGTATCACCTCGCGGTCCGGTTCCGGAACGCTCGCCTGGTTTTCGGCCACCGTCCTGCCGCTGACGGTCATGGCATCGCCGTGAATCCTCCCAGCTTCGAGCAACTCGCGAAACACCCCGGGAACACCACCCGCGCGATGGAACGCCTCCCCAAGGTACTTGCCGGCCGGTTGGCAGTTGACGAGCAACGGCACGTC
>CAJWPV010000159.1 GCA_913045395.1 uncultured Verrucomicrobiota bacterium
GATTTGCGGCAGCGCGGCCCCGGCGAACTGCTCGGCCAGGCGCAGAGCGGCCTGCCGGATTTCAAGTTTGGCGACCTGATCGAGGACTGGCTGTTGATTCAAAAAGCGCGCGACCTTGTTGCTCGCGAGTCCGCCGACTAGCCGCCAAACAAGCGAACGAAATTTTCCTCCGTGCGCCTGGCCAAGTCGTCGGGCGCTTGGTCAAGCGCCTCGGCGGCAGCCTCGTATACGGCGGCGATGTTGGCCGGGTGGTTGACCGCCTGACCGAGTGGATGGGTGACTCGATCCCCCGGCAGCGCTTGGTCGGGCGCATCGGTCTCGATGAGCAGCCGGTCGCTCGGCACTCGGCGGAAGGTGTCGTGCTGCCGCGTTTTGCGTTCATGCGCGAAGGCACCGGGAAAGCTGAAGTAGGCGCCGAGTGAGGCCAACGGCTCGATCATCTCCGTCGGGCCACCGTAGCTGTGAAGCAGAAAACCGCGCCTGGGCAATGGGCTGTTGCGGAGGAGTTCGTGGAGGCGTCCCCAAGTCTTGAGACAATGAAGGCTCGCGGGGAGATTACGCTCGGCAGCCAGGCGGAGTTGGGTGGCGAAAACTTCCTCCTGTCCGTCGTAGTCCAAGCCGGGCTTCCAGCGGTCGAGGCCGATTTCACCGACAACACTTGGGCAAGCGTCGAGATGCTGCTCGAGTTTGGCCAGCCAACTTGGCGTGCGCTCGTGGACGAACCAAGGGTGCAGGCCGAAGCTGGGCAGCACACAGTCGTGGCGACTGGCCAGGTCGGCGACTGTGGGCCAGTCGCTCTCGCGGGTGCCGTTGACGACCATTTTGGACAGGCCAACAGCGGCGCAATCGGAGATCAGTTCGCCCTGTTGATTGCCGAACCGGGCATCCTGCAAATGGTTGTGCGCGTCGAAGAGCCGCATCGGGATTGGCGACTAATCGTCGAAGCGAAGCCGGAAGAATTGCGCTTTGCCCAGCTTAGCTTCGATGGGGAATTCGAGCATCGCGGTGTCGCCCGGGAAACGCCTGGTCTGGCTCCAGAAGAGCAGGTCGTGAGTCGTCTCGACGATGGCCGTCGAGCCGGCTGGCAATTGGGTGTTTAGCGTGAACCGGTTTTCGTCTGCAATAATGTTGAGCCGGACGGCGGCTTGTTTGCGCATTTGCCGGTACTTGCCATCGGGGAGTCGGGTGGGGACGTGGTACTTTGGATCGGTGAGGATTTTGACGATGGACTTGTCCTTGGTACGCAGTTTTTCAGGCGTGTTGAGTTTCCACTCATGCTCAATGTTTTCGCCCCGCCCCATAAAATCCTGTCCGTCGAGCAGGCTGGTGAGCGCCCAGTAAACATACTCGGTGACCTGGCAGCCGTAGTCGCAGGTGCGATCGTCGTAGGAGTACCAGGCACTGGCGGGATAGCGGCGTGGCACGGTACGGAAGTAGCCGCCGCGCGCGATGTCCATCGCGTTGGCAAGCTCAGAGCCGCGGCGTTCGCCGAACACTTTTGGGTAAACACCAGCGTAACCGATCGAGGTGATAATGTGCAAAATCTCCTCAATGGAGGCATCAAACTCGCGCGACTTGGGGTTGTGCGGCCCGGCGTTGGGCAGCGTCTCGGTGGCGTACAGGCCCTGCAGCGCGTAGTCGTCGAACATCTCACCGTAACGGTCGTGGAGCCGTTCGAGTTCCCGCTCATTGTAGCCCATGACGATCGCCGACCGCTCGTTCCAGAGTTTGTCGTTTACTTTTGGATTGTCCGGTTTGCCATCGCGATCGTTGTCGAGGAAATCTGCGGTTATGTCAGCGGCGTGCAGCAGTTTGGCATCCGGCACGCGGTCGGTCGCTTGGATGTACAGTCCGAATACCTGGACATGCTTTGGCAACGCCGACTTGAGCCCGGGCAGGCGGTTGTTTTTGCCGCTCTGGATCTTGAAATCCGGCTCGGCGGCTTGGCCAACCGGCGTCATGAGAAAATAAAATAGGGCTGCGCAGATGGACGCGGTGACCCTACTGAAATGTCTTATTGTTGCGCCCATTGGTTGTGGCCAAGCGCTTGCCCGAGGCCATAATTATTTCACTTCACCTGTGGTGAATGGTGAAGCAGGCAGCCCGGCGCCATTGGCCAAGTTTGGTTCAGCTTCCTGGTGGTAGCCGAAGCGTATGAACCTGGGTTTCTTCACTGTGTCACTTCTAGCGACCACGGCGTTGCCTTTTATTTCTGCCTGGGCGGCTACGAATTTTTCATCCTCACCGGCAACTTCCCAATGGCTCAGGGCTTGGCCGTTGGTTGATTTCAAACCATTGGCGTGAGTGAAGCGAACAATTGCAGTACCCTTGCGGAACCTAGCCGACTTGAACAAAGGGCCCGAGTACTCGATCCCTTTTTTGCCGTAATCCTTGGTGAGAGCCCACAGGGCGAGGCGGCGGCCCACTTCCTGTTTGTTGCGTGGATGAATGTCGCGGATATTGCCGATGTCGGTGATGATCGCCATGCCGGTGTACGGCACCTTCAGCGTCTCCAACTGCGCCTGCCAGATTCCGGCTAGTCGGGTCGGTTCACCGCCGTATTTATAGGGCGCCAGTTGCACAAAGTAGAAGGGCATTTTTTTGTTGTTCCATATATCACGCCAGCCGTTGATCAGCGCCTTCTTTTTCTCGTAGTAGAGCATGCCCTCGCCGTTGTTGCTCTCCCCTTGATACCAAAGCGCCCCCCGGATGCCGTATGGGTTGATCGGCGAAATCATGCCATTATGCAGTGCAAGTGCGGACTGGTGATTTATCGAGCCGTTGTCGCGTTTCTGCGGGAATGTATCGAGTTTTTCAGCGATATCCTTCAGGGCTGGCACGGACCTAAAACCGCTCGGCGTGGTCCAAGGCTCGATGCGGGTGCCTCCCCAGTTGCAGCCAAGGAGCCCGATCGGCACGTCGAGTTCGCCCTGAAGATGGCGCGCAAAAAAGTACCCAACGGCGGTGAAGTTGCCCACCGTCTTCGGGCTGCAAACCAGCCAACCGTCGGTGGTGACATCTCGCTCTTCCTTGGCGCTCGGGCGGTGCGGAATCTTGATGTGACGAATCAACGGATGCTTGGCATTAGCGATTTCCTTGTCGGCATTGTCTGAGGAGCGCACGGACCATTCCATGTTTGACTGGCCGGAACACAGCCAGACCTCGCCGACAAGCACGTCCTTAAAATCGACGGTGTTGCTCCCTTTGACGGTGAAGGCGACCGGCGACTTGGAGGCCTTGAGGGATTTTTTTAGTCGCAGACTCCATGCACCGTTCTTGTCAGCCTCGGTTGTGTGCGACTGGCCTGCGACCGCGACAGTCACCGCCTCGCCAGGGTCGGCCCAGCCCCAGACGGGTAGTCGCTGGCCCTGCTGCAAAACCATGTGGTCGCTGAAAACTGATGGCAGCTTGACTTCAGCCTGGACAGTCGCTTGGCCAAGCACAAGCGCACCGGCTAAGAAGACAAAACGACGCAGAAAAGAAATGGAGTAAGCCATGCCCCGGATTGAGCAGGCCGGGACCTCTGCCGTCAACTAAAACCCGGGATTTACTTCCGCAGAGTTTATTCGCCGGTGATGTGGATGTGGATGCGGCGGATGTGGGGGTGGGTGCGGTGTTCCCAGAGGTAGATGCCCTGCCAGGTGCCTAGTACCATTGAGCCGCCGGAGATGGGGATGCTGAGGCTGACGTTGGTCAGCGCGGTGCGGATGTGGGCCGACATGTCGTCGTCTCCCTCGTAGTTGTGCTTGTAAACCGGGTCGGCGTCCGGAGCCAGGCGCGAGAAGATCGACTCGAGGTCGGTGCGTACGCTGGGGTCGGCGTTTTCCTGGATGAGCAGCGAGGCGGAGGTGTGCCGGACATGTAGTGTCACTAAGCCAGTCTTGAAACCACTCGCCGAAACCAGCTCGCCCACCTCGCGGGTGATCTCGTAAAACCCGCGGCTGCGTGTGGAGACGCTCAACTCCTCGGCGTATTGCCCGAGCATGGGGTTTATTTTTCTCCGCTCAGAATTTTTTGCAGTTCGGCGTTCTTGGTGTGACCAGCTGCGAGCGCCTTTTCGTAGTGGAACTTGGCCAGGGCGGTGAAGGGCGGTTTTTGGGTGGCGTACACAACGGCGAGGTTGTGGTGGGCCTCGGCATGGCCCGGCTTGATCTGGAGCGCCTTGCGTAGTGCTGTCTCGGCGGCTTTGCGCTGGCCAAGGTTGTTGAGCGCCGAGCCAAGGAAGTGCTGTGCGTTGGCATCCTCCGGATTCAGTTTGACCGCCTTGGCCAGGTAATCGCGTGCCTCCTCATATTTTTTTTGACGGTAGCGAAGCGTGCCAAGCAGGGACAGGGAGAAGGCGTCCCCGTCGTTGTTCTTCAGCGCCCGCTCCAGGCTGGCCTCGGCGCCGTCATAGTTGCCCTGTTCCATTTGCGCCATGGCGAGGCTACCAAGCGTCAATGGGTTTTCCTCGTCCAGTTTGAGGACGTGTAGAAACTTCTGTTCCGCCTCACCGTACTTGGCCTCGACGAGGGCTGCCTGACCCGCCTTGAAATCAGCCGCGCCTCCCTCCGGCAGGGTAGAGACCTTGGCCTGAAGTGTGTTGGCGGGTTGATCTCCTGTTTTTGGTTCGGCGAACAGTTTCTTCTCCTCGTCGGTGTAGGGGATTTTTTCGGCCTCAAGAATCTCGAGGCGCGATCTCAGGGTGTCGAGCCGGTTCTGCAGTTCAGCCACTTGGGCCTGCTCGGCTCGATCCTTTTTCCGCCAGTTCAAGATGCCGGAAAGGCCCTTCCTCTTGCTGGCGGGGTTGGTATTTATTCGTTCGGCCTTGGCAAGGCGCTTCTCAAGCGAGTTGATATAGTCGCGCATTTCTTTT
>CAJWPV010000160.1 GCA_913045395.1 uncultured Verrucomicrobiota bacterium
GTAGGCAGACAACCGTGGTACGGCGTGGCGGTCATCCTGTCGCTGGGCCTGGTCGTGTCGGCGCTCATCGGCGGGCGGGCGCTGGAGAAAATGCGCTCCGCGACTGACGGCGTCACTGTCAAGGGTGTCGCCGAGAAGGATATCACCTCCGACCTCGCCACGTGGCGAGGGCAGATCACTCACCGGGCTGGCGACTTGGCCGGAGGCTACGATGAACTCCAAAACCAATTCACCACCACGATTAATTTTCTGCTCCAGCAGGGCGTCACCGGGGATGCCATTGAGGAAGGCGCCATCAACGCGATCGCCCACTACAAGCGCGATGCCAAGGGCCACACCACCTCGGAAATCGAGAGCCACACGCTCACCCAGACGTTCACCGTGACCACGACCGACGTCGGCTTGGCCAAGCGCCTGGCCAAGGAGTCCACAAAGCTCATCCGACAGGGAATCGCGTTCCGCTCCCACCCGCCCAGTTTCTACTACACCAAGCTTGTGGACTTGAAACTGGATTTGCTCGAGCGGGCCGCCGATAACGCCAAGCTCCGGGCCGAACGCCTGGCTAGGAGCAGCGGCAACCGGGTGACCGACATCATCTCCGCTTCACAGGGCATCTTCCAAATCACCCAGCCCAACTCCACCGAGACTGCGAGTTGGGGCATGTACGACACGTCGACCATCGAGAAGAAAGTGCGCGCCGTCGTCACCATTAGCTACCGCACGGGGTAGTTTTCCCTTCCCCCACTGAAAAACAAAAAGCCCCGTACTTCGACGGGGCTTTCAAAAATCTTTATGGGTTGCGACCGGTCTAGCCTGCGGCGTTGGCACGGCTGGCCAGGCGTGATTTTTTGCGGGCGGCCTTGGCGGAGTGGATGACCCTAAGCTTGGCCGCCTTGTCAAATGCGGACGAAGCTGCATTCAAAGCGGCCTGCGTGGACTCCTTATTGCCTTCCTTGATGGCATTGTCGAGTCGGCGCTCGACGGTCTTGAGAGTGCTCTTCACGGAACGGTTGCGGGCCTGCTTTGTCGCATCACTGCGCATCCGACGCTTGGCTGACTTGATATTTGGCATCTTTCAAATAATCGCTGAACCAGCGAAAAGGCCGCGCAACCTACTAAACCTCCCAAACTTGTCAACAGGTTAAATGGGTAATTTTGGTAAAAAAATCACCCCGCCGAAACGACCAGTTGATCCTGTAGTTGGCGGGCGATTTGGTGGAAGACTTCGGCGGGAGGGGAGTCGGGCTGGCTGACGACCACCGGCACGCCGTCGTCGCCGCCTTTGCGGATCTCAGTGAAAAGCGGCATTTCGCCGAGGAAAGGCACACCCTGACGCGCCGCCTCATCCTGCCCGCCGCCGTGGCCGAATATTTCGACACGCTCGCCGCCGGGTGCGGTGAAGTAGCTCATGTTTTCAACGATGCCCAAGATCGGCACGTTGACCTTTCGAAACATCTCTATCCCCTTGCGCACCACTCCGAGCGACGCCTCTTGCGGCGTGGTCACGATCA
Source organism: uncultured Verrucomicrobiota bacterium (assembly GCA_913045395.1). GTDB lineage: Bacteria > Verrucomicrobiota > Verrucomicrobiia > Limisphaerales > UBA1096 > UBA1096. Next base: position 1,512 of record CAJWPV010000160.1, read on the forward strand.
CCCCGCCATCGAGCGGCACCGTCTGACATAGTGACAACTGCGCATCGCCGGTGCCGGGCGGCAGATCGACGAGCAGGTAGTCGAGTTCGCCCCAGTCCACCTGCATGACAAACTGCTGGATCGTTTTCATGATCATCGGCCCGCGCCAGATGACCGGCTGGTCATCCTGCAGCAGGAAGCCCATGCTCATTAGCTTAACGCCGTGGCTCTGGAGCGGAACCAGTTTCTCGTCGCCCTCGGTGACGGCCGGGCGTTCGTTGACCCCCATCATCAACGGGATACTTGGCCCGTAGATGTCGCAATCAAGCAGGCCAATATTCGCACCGCGCTTGGCCAAGGCGCAGGAAAGATTCGCCGAGACGGTAGACTTGCCGACGCCGCCCTTGCCGCTGGCCACGGCGACAACTCGCTGGATGCCGGGCGCCTTTTGTGGCCCCTGACCGGGAGTGGGTGCGCCGGGTTGAGCTTGATCGCCTCCCGGCGGTTGCTGTACCTGAACGTGGGCCACGCGCACGCCGTCGATCGCCTTGAGGGCGCCCTGGCAGTCCGACTTGAGCTGCTGGGCGACCTCGGCGTTGGCGCTGGTGAGATGGATGGAAAGACTGACCGCGCCGTTGGCCACGGCGACGTTCTTCACTATGCCGAAGGAGACAATATCCCGTGAGTAGCCGGGGTACTTGACCGCCTTGAGTGCATTTAAAATATCATCTTCGCATGGCATAAAATGCGGCGGGACTGTTGCCCAAACCTCGTTGGTTGGCAAGTGCCAGGCCATGTGGGCACCGGATGCTGGGTAGCAAGTGCCTTAAGCCAGCCACATTAGTTGTAACTTTTGGGCAACAAATGGTGTCTGTGGGTGTTTGTGCTCACACGGGATCAGCTCCTTTGAGTCAAATGCAAGCAACCGAGACTGACATCCGAACCGACGTTCGAACCGACGAGGAACTGGTCGAGTTCGTGGTCGGCGGCGAGGTGGACTGCTTCGAGGAATTGATCACCCGCTACCAGCCGCGTGTGTTCGGCATGGCGCGGAAATATTTTCGCAATGAGTCGGACGTCGAGGACGTGGTGCAGACGATATTCACCAAGACCTTCCAGAAACTTGGCAGCTACAAGGGCACAGCGCCGTTTGAGCACTGGTTCATGCGGCTCTCGGTCAACACCTGCTACGACGCCCTGCGGCGGCGGCGCAACCGGCGCGAGCACACCATCAGTGATATGCTCTTTGAGGACGAGAGTTGGCAGGACCGCCTCGGCAACATCCCCTCTGACGACGATAAGGAGGGAATGGAACAGGCGCGCGAACTGGTGCACACGGTACTCGATCAAGTCTCCGACCGCGCTCGCATCGTCCTTACGCTGCAGGAACTCGAGGGACGCTCGGTCAAGGAAATCGCCGAGATCACCGGCTGGTCCGAGTCGCTGGTGAAAGTGCAGGCTTTTCGCGCCCGCACAGAAATGCGAGCTTCGGTGGAGCGGTTTTTAATGAAGGAAAAAAGGTTGTAACCCCATGGAACCATACGACGTCAACGGATACAGGCAGATGAAGGCCAATGACACAGAGCAGTTCCTAAAGCTGGCAAAATCCGTTCAAAACGACGAACGGGTGCCTGTCAACTTCTCGGCACGGGTGATGACCCGGGTGAGGAAACAGCACACACTCGAGACCCGCTCAGCCGACGAGCAGTTCCTGAAATTCTTCCGAAATCTGCCCTGGAAAGAACACGTCCCTTACGCGTTTGAGAAGCGCATCATGGCACGCATCCGCGAGTTTCTGACCCCCGATCCGCTGACCGTCTGGTCTCGCATGCTTTGGCGGGCTGTCGCCCCCTGCTTTGGCGTGATGATCCTCGCGGCACTGTTCTCGGCCAAAGAACCAACGGCAGCATTCATTGACCAGGCAGCGTTCGACCCCGCTGAGACAACGACAGAAACAGTCGACCCCGAGTCGACCGACTTTGAGACGGTGATGCTGGCTTCGTTCGACGACTTGGAGTACACGTGGTGAACGCTTGGAAACCCATACTTGCTGCCGTGGTCATCTTTGCCGCCGGTGTCGTGACCGGAGGCTTCGTGGTTGATTTCGGTGAGCCCAAGCCGCCGCGTGCGTTCCCTCGTGAGCGCGGCCCGCGAAACGCCGAGCACCCCCCTGGATCGCGAATGGAGGGCCAGTTAAACTGGCTGATGAAGCGCATCCAACGCGACCTCAAACTCACCGACAAACAGGCTGCCACGGTCGAGTCGGCATTCAAGGCAAGCCGCGAGGAAATGAATCTGGCGTTCGAGGAACTACGCCCGCGTATGCATGCCTCCACCGAAAAGCTCAAGGAGAAGCTCCGCGGCGATCTAACCGAAGAACAACTAGCGAAGTTCGAGAAATATTTGCGACCGCCAACTTCCCGCGGCCGCTTCAAGGGCGGCCCCGGTGGCCGCCCCGGTTCCGGCTTTCGCGACGGAAAAAACGGTGACAATCGACCACGCCGACCCGGCCCCCGCAGCGAGCACCCGCTTGGCCCGGCCTCGCCATAAACCGGCCTCAACAGAGCATCCCAAGCAGGCGCTCGCAGCAACCGTCCACTGACCCCCCCGCCGCCCACTCGACTGGCTGACAGTTCAACTGGTTGCGAAACCACGTTCGCTGCCGTTTGGCGAACTGCCGTGTTCGCGCCTTCACCAGTTCTACTGTGTCGGCTAACCCAAGCTCGCCGTCCAAGTGCCCCAGCACCTGCCGGTAGCCAAGCGCCTGGCAGGCGGTCCGGTTTTCGCTCAGGCCGCGCTTGGACAGGCTCTGAGTCTCGGCAACCAAACCCTGCTCGAACATCCGGTCCACCCGCGAGTGAATGCGCGTGTTTAGGTCGTCCACTTCGCGGGTGACACAGAAAAGATTGGCCGGCGCTTGGCCAGTTGCATTCCATCCGGTGCGTTGGCTTGAGTACGATTGGCCGGTGAGCCGAATCACCTCCACGGCGCGAACCACCCGGCGCCGATTTTGGCGATCCACCGCCTCGAACGCCAACAGATCTTTCGCCTTCAGTTCATCGAGCAAAGCCTCCATCGGTGTAGCCTCCAACTCAGCACGCAGTGAATCTTCGCCAGGCGGGCTATCGCCCAGGCCATCGAACAACGCGCGAAAGTACAGGCCGGTACCGCCGCAGAAAATCGGCCGCGCGGCCCGGGAACGAACCGCCGCCACCGCCCGCTTGGCAAAACGAACGAACTGCGCGGCGTCGAACGGCTCGTTGAGCCCAACCACGTCAATCAAGTGATGCGGCACCTCCCCCTGCTCCACCGCGCTTGGCTTGGCTGTACCGATGTCGAGTCCACGATAAACCTGCATCGAGTCC
>CAJWPV010000161.1 GCA_913045395.1 uncultured Verrucomicrobiota bacterium
CGAGTCGAGGGCAACGTGGTTGCCACCCGCAAACATCCCAGCTTGGAGGGCTGGCGGCTGGTTGTGTGCCAACCGATCAACCTTGGGGGCGAAGACGACGGCACGCCGATTGTTGCCATTGATCCGCACGGGGCCGGCATGCATCAGCGCGTGATCGTCTCATCCGACGGCTTGGCCGCGCGCCACGCTGTCGGTGACAACCGCAGCCCAGTGCGGATGATGATCAGCGGTATCATCGACAAAGCGGAGGAGGACGCCGCATGAGACTGGGAAAAGTCATTGGCCGCGTGACGCTCAGCCAGATGATTCCGGCGTTTGAGGGTGGCCGTTGGCTGTTGGTCAACCCCTACACACGCGACCGATTCCAGAATGGCGACACACCGCCGGAAGGCTTGAGCGCCGAGCCAAGCCTGATCGTTTTCGATGCTCTTGGCGGGGACGTTGGCCAGACGATCGGTTTCATCGAGGGCCGCGAGGCATCCGCACCGTTCCCCAAACCAACGCCGGTTGATGCGATCAACGCCGCACTGGTAGACACGGTGTATCACGTACCCAAGGAATAATTTTACGGTATGAAAAAAGTTTATAGCGCCAAAGACATTGACGAACTGCATCGTGGGGGAGGCTTGGGGAACATCCCCTCCGACGCTATCCTGACACCCTCGGCCCGCGACCGGATGAACGAGCTTGGAGTGGTCAGGGCCAAGCGTAACGGCAGCCCAGCAAAGGGCGGGGACAGCGACGGCAGCATCGACCCATCCGTCCGAGCCAGCAGCCCGAAGGCCGACCTTGAGCGGCTGTTCAACTGCCCCGCCGTACACGAGCTCAAGGAACAGATTTGCGAAGTCGGCCGCCGGCTCTGGCAGCGCGCCTACGTGGACGGCAACGGTGGCAACCTCTCGATCCGCCTTACCGAGGACGTCGTGCTCTGCACGCCGACGCTTGTATCAAAGGGCTTCATGAAGCCGGAGGACCTCTGCCTCGTAGATCTTGACGGCAACCAGTTGGCCGGCGTGAAGAAGCGCACCAGTGAAATTCTAATGCACCTCTCGATCATGAAGGCGCAGCCCAAGGCCCGTGCCGTGTCGCACGCGCATCCGCCGTACGCCACCGGCTTTGCCGTGGCCGGCGTAACGCCGCCAACCTGCATGATCCCGGAGATCGAGGTGTTCATCGGCCGGGTGCCAATCGCCCCATATGAAACTCCCGGAACGCCGGAGATGGGGCTCAAAGTCGCCGAGTTGGTGGATGAGCACAACACGGTGCTGATGGAAAACCACGGTGTTGTCTCGTGGAGCCACAGTATTGAGGACGCCTATTTCAAGATGGAGATCGTCGAGGCCTACTGCCGCACCGTCATTGTGACCACACAACTCGGTGTTCAGCCGAAGCAATTCTCGCCAAAACACCTGAAGGATCTGCTCGACATCAAGAAAACACTCGGTGTGCCGGATCCTCGCTTCGGGCTCAAGGAGTGCGAACTGTGCGACAACGACGAGTGGCGACCCGGTGTCAGTTGCGCCGTGCCTGCATCCGACAGCAATGTTAACGGCTCACCGACAGATCCGCAGGCGGAGACGGTCGTCCAGGCAGTCACCGCCGAGATTATGAACCGGCTCAAGGGCTGAGCCGAAGCGCTTGGCCAAGCGGCCACGAAAATGAAATCGCTCGACGCCAAGCTCGCCGACATCCGGGCCAACCCCGGCTCGAGCAAGGCGTTCATCATCGCCGACGCCAAGGACGCGGACATGGCGTTCGGTGTCCGTGCGCCGGGCCACCGCCGCTACCTTTCGGCCAAGGGCGCGCACCCGGCCCAGTTCTCGCCGGAACTCTGGACACGCGACGAGTTCGGCCACCGCAACCTTCCGGAGTTTCTCGACATTATCCGCGAAGTCGTTGGCCAAGGACTGGTGGACATCATGCTCATGTCGGCTCATGTCAATGAGCAGCTCACCATCAAGGAGGGTCTGTTTCGCGACTCGCACATCACGCCGGCCGCGCGCGCCAACGACGCGACCGATGTCTGGGCCGCGCGCCACGGCAACTATTTGAGCCACGCAGCGCAGCCGTTCCGCTCGGCGAGCATCGACCATATCCAGTGTGGCAAACTGGACTGCGACCGCGATGGTGGTGAGTTCCCCGGGGCCAACCTCGGCCTCTACTCCGTCACCTATCTGAACGATCTCGAGCAGGATAAACGCACGCTTGAGGCGTTCCACGCCTTCCGCGAGGAGGCCGAGCGAAAACAGTTCCGTTACTTCCTTGAGGTGTTCGATCCAAACATCGACAGCGGCATTCCACCTGAGAAACTCGGTGAGTTTATCAACGACCAGATTCTGCGTACCCTCGCCGGGATCGCTGAGGCTGGGCGGCCGGACTTTCTGAAAATCGTGTACCATGGGCCACGGCTGATGGAGGAGATTTGCCAGTACGATCCCAATCTCGTGGTTGGCGTGCTTGGTGGCAGTGCCGGGACGACCTACGACGCCTTCCACCTGTTGCACGATGCCAAAAAGCATGGTGCGCGCGTGGCGCTATTCGGCCGCAAGATCAACAACGCTGAGCACCAGTTGGCATTCATCGAGTTTTTGCGATTGATTGCTGAAGATACGATCGGCCCCGAGGAGGCGGTACACGCCTATCACGGGGTGTTGCAAGGGAAGGAGATCACACCCAACCGCTCGTTGGAGGAGGACCTCGAGTTGACCCAGCAATCCATGCGATACGGCGACGCCGGCGGCAGGCCAAGCGTTGCCATCCGCAACAACCCTTTGGCCAAGCGCAAGACGGAGTCACCACAGCCGGATGCCACCTGGCCGACAAAGCCCAGCGGTGCGCCTGACTTCGGGTCGATGTCTGCCGACCAGCGCCTGGCCTACCACACCGCCCGCCTCAGTTATTAACTATTCCAGCCATTCCCACTTGGCTAGGCGGACAAAAAAAGGGCGGTCTTTCGACCGCCCTTTTTGGAATTGGTTAACCGCCGTGATTACGATGAACCGCCTTCATCTGATGGGGCCTCCACGGACTCGGAACCGCCTCCTCCGCCGATTTCGACGGTCTTATATCCACCGCGCCTATTGAAATAGACGAACAGAGAGATATAGGCGATGAGCATCGCAATCGGGAAGATCGTGACGTTTGCCAGAGCGCCTTGCCTAGCGACCTTGATCTTGTCATTGGTTTCCTTTGCGGCTTCTTCACCTAGTTCAGAAACTTTGTTTGCATCTACTGCGGTATACTCGCCTAGAATATAACTATCTTCCTTGGAGATTTTTTCATAAGTAGCAGGCTCAAGAGCATTCTTTGCGGAATCTTCCTGCATCTTGCCAATAAGTGGGCCTCCAATGATACCCACTGTTAGCATACCGATACCGGCAATGGCGTTCAGAGTGAGCGCGCCGCCTTTTGGACATTGCTCGGAAACGACGCCCAGCATGGTTGGCCAGAAGAACGTTTTGCCGAAGCCGTACAAGGTTGCGAAGATGAAAATCATCGCCAAGCCTTGTGCGGTGGACAGGAAGAATAAACCAAGAACAGCCAATGCAGCAGAGAGGATGAGCAGGCCGATCGGGGTGAGTTTTTCCACGATTGGGCCTGCAAACCAAAACCTCAAAACCGCCATGATTGCAGAGGTGTAAATCAATACCCAAAGCGGATGGTAGCCGGCGGCTTGCATTGGCTCTGTCATAATGCCGGTAATGGCTCCGTCGGTACCCAACTCAGTGGTGGCAAGCGGCATCATGATCAAGCAGAGGAAGATCAGGATTGGGCGACCGATGGATTGGCAGTACACACCGTAACCAATGACGGTTACTAAAATCACTCCCCAAGTTAATGCGTTGCCCCATTCAAAGACCATGCCGATTTGCTTGAAAATGAGGAAGAACGCAATGAAGGCTCCAATCACTCCAAATTCAGCCAGCATCTCTTTGTAACTGGTACCGGACGCCACACGTTCGTTCACTGGGAAATTGGCCTTCAGTAGCATAACTAAGAATAAGATGGCGGGAAGAGCTATCAGGTAAATGAGAATTCGCCAGTCCTCAGCAGCTTGCGCTCCCAAGAGGATGGTCAACACACCGCCGAGAACCAACCCACCCGGCCAACCTGCGTGGAGGATGTTCAGCCACTTGGTTTTTTCCCTGTAGAACATGGTGGCCACGACCGGGTTGATAAAGGCTTCCACGGTACCGTTGCCCAAGCCTAACACAACCGACCCCCAGTAAAGGTAGCCGTAAGCTTTACTCTGAGCTGCGGTTAGCGCTTCGCCTTCGGCTCCGCTGACAATACCGTGAGCCATGAAGGCCAATCCGGCGTATAGGGCGTAGCAGATGAAGCTGAAGATCATCGCCGTCTTGTAGCCAACTTTGTCAATAATGAGACTGAATGCGATGATGCTAATTGCGAATGGCCAGATACCGGCCCCGAAGAGTTCCTGACCTTGTACCGCATCCAGCCCGAAAGCTGTCGGCCAAAGATCTGGAGTGTTGACGAGAAACGCACGCGTGATGAACGCGAACGCCGTTGTGATCAACGCGATGAAACAGCCCCAAAAAAGGAGCTTATTGCCGGTTGAATTGTTTGTTTCGTTGCTCATTGTGTTTATGTATTTTTTATGGGTTCAGAAAATCACAGGGTGAAGGAGGGGAGATTGACTCTTTGGCCGCCTTGCTCGGCGCTCTGATGGGCGCAGATGCCTACGCAGGTCCAGTTGGCCGCCGTCTTGGCGTTGGGCCAAGGGTCGCGGTCTTCGACCAGCGCGCTCAGGAATTCGTTGACCATGTGCGGGTGGCTTCCACCGTGGCCGCCGCCCTGCACAAAGGAGAGGTGGTCAGCGTCCTCAATGCTTTGG
>CAJWPV010000162.1 GCA_913045395.1 uncultured Verrucomicrobiota bacterium
GCGGCGGGTGGAGCATCGGGACAATGCGCGCCAAGCCGCCCGCACGGAAAAAAAGTTCCTCGGCCAACATGTGGGAGTGGCCGGTGCCGAAGATGTAAACCAAACGCCCGGCGCCGATGGCCTCGGCAAACCAACCGGCCGCCGTCTCGATTGGGGCCATTTGAGAGGACGCCACTGCATCGACCTGCCCCTTGACCGTCTGGAAATATTTCTCGGCAAGATTCATGACTCGCGCTTGGCCAAGCGGGCGGCAACTTCATCCACCTTCGTTGGCGCCATTTTTTTCAATGCCATCAACGCGGCCCCCTTCGCTGCCGACAGGGCCGGCGACTCGACGGATAGCGAGCGCTTGGCCTTGGCTGTTAACTTCGCCTCGAACGATTCGCGCACGGGCTCGCTGTTGGCCAACACCGATCCGCTGACGTGAACCACCCCGGGCCAGTTGGACGAGTCCAGCCCGGCCAGCAACGGCACGCAGAGCTTGGCCAAGCGCACGCCCGCCCGTTGGAGAATGTTCAACCAAAACGGCTCCCCGTTCAAATCACTTGCGGCAACGAACTGGCTCAGCCCAGACAGGCGCTCCGCCGGCTCGACGCTGGAATACACATCGGGGATCAGTTGCTGAAACTCGGCAATGTCGAAATAACGGCAGATCAAGTCCGTCAACCCGGTGGGCCGGGTGCCATTGCACGACTCGGCGCTGGCATGGAGCAAAACCTCGTTGGCAATCCAGCGGGCGCTTCCCGGGTCGCCGCCGATCGCCGGGCCCAAGCCACCGGTGGTGTGGCATTGCCCTTGGCCGTCCATGGCGGCGGCGATGGAGCCGGTGCCGGAAACCACCAGCAACCCTGGCGCTCCAAGCGTCGCCCCGTAAAGCGCGGTGACGACATCGCCGACAACCGTCAGCCGACCCGCGGGCAACAGCCCGCCGCAGACCTTGGCCGCCTCGCCGGGGTCGAGCGACGTGAACAGCGAAGCCGTGCCGATGACCGTCTGCTCCGCAGCCGAGTCCAAACCGTGGACCTCGCTGAATTGTTGAAGAATGGCTCCGAGAGATTCGCTGAACGTTCCGGCCGATGTCGTGTTGTAATTCAGCGGCCCGCCACTGACCTCGCCGAGGAGGTCGCCCTCGAGGGACACGGCGATGGCCCGGCTGCGCGTGCCGCCGCCGTCGATGCCAATGACAAACGACACCGCCATCAGGCAGAGCCGCCCCCTTCGTTGAGCCGTTTTCCAAGATAGATGGCTTGATTCTCTCCGCTCCCGTCGCGGGCCAACTCTTCAAATCCCATTTTCAAATAAAAATAATAGGCACGCTCGTTTCTTGCGCTCATTCCCAAGTGAATGCCCGGTGAACCCAAGCCGACAATCAGGGTGACCATCTCATCGATCATCTGCCGGCCAAGACCCCTGCCCTGCGCCCTCTGCACGAGATCGATATGCAGTTGGGAGGGGTACAAGTCATACGGTTCCGGGCAGTAATAATCTGGGTGGTGATACAGGTGATACACCTGCTCCAACGGGGTCCACCGGGACGGGTCGCCGCCGGGCTCTGGAAAATCCCGGACCAAGCCGGGTCGCCATTCCTGCTCGTACCGGTCATACAGTTTGCGTGAATCCATCGCCCCAAGGCAGTAACCGCAAACGCCCTCGCCGTCCTCGAGAACCAGGGCCAGGTCCGGTTCGAACTCCAGATATGGTCCCACGTAAATCCTGCCAAGCGCATCGGGATCGTCGGTGAACAGCGCTTCCCCGTCATCCCCGTGGTCGCCGGTTTTAAGGCACACCCAGTAAGCAGCCTCCCTGTCCGCGGGTGTCGCTTTTCTGATTTTGAATTCTCCCGGCATCGTAGTGTGTCACTCATCAGCGGCGACCAACGCCCCGTCGGCACCGAACGAAATGAGTTGCTGCAACCGCCTGACCAACCCACCGCGGTAGGTTCCAGGCAGATAGTTCCCTGAGCGGAAAGGCTCTGTCGCAGGGTCTCCGCCCGCCAGTTTCCAGTCCATGTATTGCTCGATCATTTCCAGTTCCTCACGCAGTTCCCACACTTGCCGGTTGAACGCATAAAACAATTCCCGGCGATGTACCTCGGTCAGCTTGCGAGCCAGTTCCACGACCTGCCGGATCCGTTTACGGAGCCGATCCTGCCGCTCGCCCCAGTCATCAGTCGGTTGCGTTACAATACAGCGAACATCGTCGTATAGTTGCTCCGCGAATTGGCCGCTTTCGTGCGGCAAATAATAGGCGTCGCCCAGCAGCGTCAAGTCGTCGAGGGTCACTCTGTCTTTTGCCACGGTCGAAAAACGCGGCAGCCAAGCCGCAAGAGATTCCTTGTAGGCGCTCCTGCTGTTCCACGAACCGGAGGCCCGCAGATAGCCGGCCAATGTTTTTAAGGCGACGTAATTGGCCTCGAACTCGCAGTTCGGGTTGATCATAAACCCGGAGACTTCCTCCCGAAGTTCGAGCGGGCGGCCGGTATAAGGCCCGAGGAAAAACCGGGTCAGGTCATAGTCGTTGGCATGCAGGTTGTCCCAAATGACCGGCTTGCGCTGTATCGTTTCCCGCAATACCCTGACACTCTCGACGCTTATTTCCGGTGATATAATTTCCGGCCCGGTCCAGAACAGATCAATGTCAACGTCAAGATGCCGGCCCACTTCGTTCAAGTAATTCGCCCCGCCATGTTGGTCCTCTGCCATCCGTCCGCAGTAGGGAGTCGGGCAGAAAATCAACCTGCTTCCCAGCTTAGCCAACAGCTCGCAGTAGATGGCATTGGCCGTCTCGCACTGCGCCTTGGCCAAGCTGCCGTAAGTGACACTGTCGGCCTCCGACATTTTGCCAGGGATGTCGTCAAACAGAATCGCGAACGATCGACAGCCCGCGTCGAGTAGTTGCCGAAACCGCGCCTGCAGCAATTCCATCTCCGAGTCATCCGAGTAACAAATCGTCAAGCCGGGGGCGATGCCGTAAAGGAACTCAATGTCATGATCCCGGCAGGACTTGATGAGCGCTCGAAGCCCGCACAACTCATTGTCAGAGTAAAGCTCCCGCCACAACGCCCGGTGCTTGAGGTCGTCCTTCGGACAGTACAGGTAGGTGTTCAGTTCAAGTTCCTGCATCAAGCCGAGGAGCTCCAGACGCTGTTGCTGGCTCCAGGGACGCCCGTAAAAGCCCTCAATGACGCCCTTGAGAAATGAACGATCGGCTTTACCCATCAATTTCCTTGCCACTCATGTCACACTGTCCAATAAACCCCGTCTGCTGCGGATTGACTCGCGGCGCACCGTACCTCCAAATGCCACCCGAACCAATCGAAGAAACACGATGAACATATCGCTTGCCCAGTTGTCGGCCTTTGGCCGGGAGGTGTTTAGGCAAGCCGGGGTGAGCCAGGCCGATGCGGCAACCGCAACCGACGCACTGCTCGCGGCCGACTCTTGGGGCATCCACACTCACGGGCTGAAGAACCTGAGCGGCTACGTGAAACGACTTAAAGCCGGAGGAATCAATCCGCTTGGCCAAGCGTGGGTCGCCGCAGAAGGAGCGGCCTGGGCGCGGGTGGACGGAGACGCCTCACTTGGGATGATCGGCTCCACGTTCGCCATGCGGCAGGCCATCCGGAAAGCCGAAGCCAGCGGCATCGGTTTCGCTGGCTTGCGCAACAGCTGCCACTTTGGTGCAGCCGGCTGCTACGCCACGCTTGCAGCGGATGAAGGGATGATCGGGATCGCAATGTGCAATGACACGCCGACGGTCGCCGTTCCGGGTGCGCTTGGCCCTGTACTGGGAAGCAACCCGATCGCCTACGCGATTCCCGCCGGTGAACAGTCGGTGCTCCTTGACATTGCCACGAGCACAGTGGCCGGTGGGAAGGTTTTCACCGCAGCAGCGTTGGGGGAATCCATCCCGGAAGGCTGGCTTGTTGACGAGTTGGGTCTACCAACCACCGATCCCTCGGCTTTTCCAGCCAAGGCGACCCTGACGCCGATGGCAGCTCACAAGGGCTATGGCTTGGCTTTGCTCATTGAAATCCTGTCGGGCGTGCTGACCGGGGCGGCCTTGGCTGGAGGCATCCTGAGTTACGCCTACGACGATCCGTCAAAACCGACAAATCACGGGGCAGCTTTTGTGGCGATTCAAATCGAAGCCATGATGGAGCGCGCCGAGTTTGAAAAGCGCATGCAGTCGTTGATTGACGAAATCAAGAACGCGCCGAAGGCGGCTGGTGTTCAACAAATCCTGATCCCCGGCGAGCGAGAACAAAAATACAAAGCCAAGGCGCTAGAGGATGGCGTGAAACTGCCAAGCGATGTCTGGGCCAAACTGGTTGAAGTAAGTGCATCCACGGGGGTTGACCTCCCGATGAATTGAAGGGGATCAATCGTTCGAGTCCGCACTGCGCTTGGCCAAGCGACGGTTGAGCACCTCGACTCCAAGCCAAGCGGCGGCAATTGTGCACGCCAGGATGAGGAAGGCCATTCGCCCGCTGTGATCCCAGTAGGCCTTGATGCCCAGTGCAATGAAGAGAATAGCGGCAACCGCATTCAGGAGGGTGAGCAGGAGGGGTGTCTTGAATGGAGAGGCCAAGTATCGCCGGTCGGCCCAACAGGAGAGAATGCAAATGATCCCGCAAGCCAACACGCCTGTGAACAAATTGGCCGGGGTGAGGATGGCAATTAAAGCGGTGGGTTTGCTCGCGCCGGTGATGTGCTGCCAAGTCAGGTTTCCAATCAGGACGAGCATGCCGCCGATACCCACCCACAGGATAGTGATACGCCTAGTTTTGCCCGGATCGCCCCCGGTCGCCGACCGGGGGAAGGCGTTCTGTAT
>CAJWPV010000163.1 GCA_913045395.1 uncultured Verrucomicrobiota bacterium
GCGCCGACGGCTCCGACATTTACCGCAGCTTTTGTATCCCGATGGATCTGAAAGAGGACAAGTGGGTCGCTGGCTTTGAGGTGCGCCCCTCGGCCCGCGCTGTGCTGCACCACGTCATCATCCGCATCGACCAAAGCGGCGAGGCCCGCAAGGCCGACGGCGCAAAGGGGACGCCTGGCTTCAGCGGCATGCGCGGCATCGGCCGCAGCTCGCGCGGCTCTCGTCGCGGCGGCAGCAACGACGTTTTCTCCGGCAGCCTTGGTGGCTTGGGTGGCTGGGCCGTCGGTGGCACGCCGCGTATTCTCCCATTGGGCTTGGCTCGCAAACTCCCCGCCGGGGCCGACCTCGTGCTCAACTCCCACTTTCATCCCTCCGGCAAGGAGGAGGAGGAACAGACCACCATCGGCCTGTACTTTGCCGATAAAAAACCGGAGCGCACCCTCATCGGGTTTCAGGTACCGCCCGTGTTCGGCAGCATCTCCGGCCTCGACATCCCGGCCGGTGAGAGCAACTACGAACTCAAGAGCAAGTTTACCACGCCGGTGGACATTGACCTCGTCGGCGTCGGTGCGCACATGCACTACATCGGCCACACCGCCAAGGCCCATGCCACCTTGCCGGACGGCACCGTCAAGCCGCTCTTCTACATCGACGACTGGGACTTCAACTGGCAGGGCCGCTACACCTACGATAAACCGGTCCGGCTCCCGGCCGGCACCACCGTCGAGGGTACCGTCACTTACGACAACTCGGCTGAGAACCCGTTCAATCCCTTCAACCCACCGCGCCGCATCCGGTGGGGACTCGAGTCCACCGACGAGATGGGCAGCGTCATCTTCACCGCCGTGCCGGCACACGAAGCCGACGTTGACAGATTCAGCAGTGCCGTCCGCGACCACGCAGTCGACGAGGCCCGCCTGATGGCCGAGCGCCGGTTCGGCAGTCGTGGAGGGAGCGGTCGTAGTGGTCGTGGCAGCCGTGGAGGCATTGCCGATCGACTGGAGCAATTCCGCAGCAGCCGCCCCGGGGGTAACAGCGGCAGCCGCCTGGGTGGCGACTGGCGCGGCCGCTTGGGCGAGCGCCTCAGGGAATTGGACAAAAACGACAACGGCGAAATCGAGCCGGACGAAATCGACGAAAGCTCTCGCCGCTACATCCGGTTCATCGACACCAACAAAGACGGCCGAGTCAGCAAAGAAGAGCTAAGCCAAATTGGCAACCGCTAAACGCCGAATTCCATTTTTAAACCTCAAAGCCGCCGAACCTCTCGGTGGCTTTTTATTTAGCCGAAAGCGTTTCAACCAAATGCATTAGCTGCTCACGACTGTGTTCGCTAGAGAGGGCGAAACGGAAGCAATCCTCCTCGGTGTCTGCAGGATAGCGAATGCACGAAGGATAAATACCGTTGGCCAAAAGCCGGCGGCGCAGCGCCATGGCGGCTTTTTTAGCGGGGCATTCGAGACTGATCACCGGAAACAGTGAGTTGTCGACAGGCAGCCCGGCAGCGCGCAACTTGTCTTTCACAAACACGGTGTTTCGGCGCAGCTGCTTTGCCAAAGTAGGGCGCTTGCGCAGCAGTTGGAACGATGCCTGCGTGGCCCTGGCCAACCCGACCGGCAGCGAACTGCTGCCGGTGACAACGTGGTTGCCGTTTAGCAACGACCCCCGCATCCAGCGCGGCCCAAGGATCGCGCCTCCAAAACTTCCGAACGCTTTGCTGAAGGTAATAGACTGGATCACACGCCGACCGCTAAAGCCACAGTGCTCGGCAGTGCCGCGCAGCCGATCGCCCAGCACGCCCGCGCCATGGGCGTCGTCGATCCACAGTGTGGCCAAGCGCGGCAGTCGCTTGGCCAAGTCGCCCACCGGCGCGATTCGACCGGTCGCGCCGAAGACGCCGTCGGTCATCAACAACACCCGCTTGGCCTCTCGGCGGCGGCTCAACCGCCTAGCCAAATCGTCGGCGTTACAATGGCTGTAACGCATCACCGGGCATCCAAGGAATTGTGCGGCATCGCGCAGGCTCATGTGCGCTTTCTCGTCGATAAACACTGCGTCAAACCGGCCGTTGGCTGCTTGGCCAAGCGCGATGTTGGCGAGGTAGCCGTCGCCGATGACGGTGGCGGTTTCGCAGTCAAAAAACTTCACCAGCGACGCTTCGAGTTCGTCGTGCGCGGGGTGGTTGCCGGTGGTCATCCGCGACGCGCCAGTGCCGAGCCCGTCCCGGGCGGCAGCCTGCGCGTGGGCCTTGAGCAGCTTGGGATGATGCGCGAGCCGATAGTAGTCGCACCCGCCAAAGTAGATCAGCCGTTTTCCACGATAACACACGTGAGTGGCATCGTCCGGCTGGATGGCTGTGGGCAAACTCAAGGCTTGGCCGGCGGCGGATCAAGTTTCTGCAGAATGCCCGCCTTGAGTTCGGCGAACTGTGTTTCATGCACCTTAGCGAGCAACTCACGCGCAGTGTCCGCCTCTCCAAGGTGCGCGTGGATACGCGCGAGGTGAATCATCACGCCCTCCTTCGCGACCGGCGACGGCGCAAGCGCGAGGGCGTCGCTCCACGCGGCGATGGCGGCCTTAGCCTGGAGCGGTTGCGTGCCCAGTTGCGCCATGGCGGCGTCGGTGGCGAGAGTGAAGTTTTTAGGGTCGAGCGCACGGGCTTTTTTGAAAAGCTCGAGTGACTTGGGCACAACTTGGCTGCGATCGATGAGGTAGTGGCGCGCGGCCTCGTCCGGGTAGGAGAAGATCAGTGTGGCGAGGTTGCGATGATACAGCGCCTCCCTGGGCGCAAGTTCGCCGGCCCTGGCGAAGTGTCGGAATGCCTCGGTGATCCTGCCCTGCTTGCCGTGCGCCTTGCCGAGGTTGTTCCACGCGACCGGGTTTTTCGGCGCGAGTTCGCACGCTTTTTTCCACTGCGCCATCGCCTTGTCGATCTCGTTGATGTCGCTGAAAAAACTGCCGTACGCCAGCCGCGCACGGACATGGCCAGAGTGCCGGTTGAGAAATCCATCGTACGCCTCGCCGACCTCGCCAAGCCGCTGGCGCACCTGCAAATCGAGCGACGCCGGATCGATGCCAACCTGTTTTGCGGCTAGCTTCGCATTGTTGCGAATCCATTCGTCGACTTCGTCGTGAACCTTGTCATCGAGCTCGAGCAGTTGACGGAACTCGCGCTCTATCACCGCATCGAACGCGTCCGCCGGCTTGACCTCCTGAGCCGTCGCTTGGCCTGGCACGATCAGCAGCGCTGCAAAAAAAATGTTCCGGATAGATAACACCTGCGGGAACCGTTTCGTGGATGGTTTCAAGTTTCAAGTTTTCAGTTTCGAGTAATGCGCTTGAAACTGTGAACTCCAAACTCGAAGCTCTCTCCCGCATCGTGACTTATCCCGAGGCCATCGAACATTTGCTCGAGCTGAACCTGTTCGGCACAAAACTGGGGCTGGACAACCCTCGACGCCTTGCCACGAGGGCCGGTTCGCCGCACGAGCGTCTGCGCTTCATCCATATCGCCGGCACCAACGGCAAGGGCTCAGTCTGCGCGATGCTTGAGTCGATTTACCGCGAGGCCGGCCTGCGGACAGGCCTGTTCACCTCGCCACACCTGGTGTCGTTCCGCGAACGCATTCAGGTAAACCGCGAGTTGATCCCGGAGGAAACCGTCGCCAGCCTGGCTACGCAGCTTCGCGACTTCGCGGCGAAATTTCCCGAGGGCCAGTCGCCGACGTTTTTTGAGGTGTTGGTGGTGATGGCGCTGTGCCATTTCGCCGAGCAGGCGTGCGACATCGTACTTTGGGAAACCGGCATGGGCGGCCGGCTCGACGCAACGAACATCGTCACGCCGTTGGCCGGCGTGATCACCAACATCGGACTCGACCACACGCGCTGGCTCGGCAAAACCCACGCAGCAATCGCAGCCGAGAAGGCTGGCATCATCAAGCCCCGCATCCCGGTGCTGACAACGGCCGGGCAGCCGGAGGTCTTGGCGGTGATCCGCGCCGAGGCGGCGAAGCATAGTGCGCAACTGATCGAACTTGGCCAAACGGAAGAAATCGCCGAGCTACCGCTGAATGGACGGCATCAGCAAACCAACGCGAGCCTGGCCAGGGCGGTCGTGGAGCGGTTGCAGGCCGAATTGCCGGTCGTGCCCGGAGTGATTAGTAATGGCCTGGCCAAGGTGCACTGGCCGGGGCGGCTGCAGGCTGTCCGGCGCGGCGAACAGACGGTGATGCTCGACGGCGCGCACAATGCCGAGGGCGCAGAGATGCTGCGGCGAGCGTTGGCTGACGGGTTCGCCGCCGAGTCCCCGGTATTCATCCTCGGCATGGTGGACGAGAAGGACGGGGCGGGGTTTTGCGCCGAGCTGGCGCCATTGGCCAAGCGCGTGGTGTTGTCGCCGGTGAGCAGCGTCCGCTCGGCCAAGCCGGAGGAATTTTTGGCGGTGTGCCAAGCCGCCAACCCGGCGGCGGCGGTCGAGGTCGCCGAGTCGCTTGGCCAGGCGATGGAACTGTGTGCGGCCGAGCCGTTTGTGGTGGTCACCGGGTCGTTCTACCTCGTGGGCGAGGCGATGGAGCGGCTCGGTGTGGCACCGGCACCGGCCGGGACCGAGCGACTACTCAATGACTGGGGGGCGCCGGAGCGCGGGGCTCAGACCGCCGGAGCGTGACCTGTTTCGGATTGACTTGGCGGGGCAGGATTCGGCATAAAGCCGCTCCACGGCGAGGCGTGTTGGTCTATCGGTTAGGACGCCGCCCTCTCAAGGCGGAAAGACGAGTTCAATTCTCGTAC
>CAJWPV010000164.1 GCA_913045395.1 uncultured Verrucomicrobiota bacterium
GTAATGCCATGCAGGTCATCCGCCACAAGTCCACGGGGCGCTACGCCCGGAATAGTGGTGGCGTAGTGGAAACCATCCCAGCCATCGAGTGGCTTCTCGAGTTGGCGGCCAAGCCGGCCGAAGCCCGCAGGAGGCCGGTCTTCCGAATCGACAACGAGGAAATCAAGGACAACCTCCGATTGGCCAAGGACGAAAAACATTTCTCGGTCAACGACATTACCGCCGGCAATAACTTCGAACGCCTAGCCCGGGAGAGCGGGCGCATCCAATCCAAGGATGCCTCTCTGCGCACACCTTACGAGAAATCGCTCAAGGCCGTCGCCGACTCGCTGCTGATTTACCAGCGCTTGTCCAAGAGCTTCCGGCCTCAAAACTCGACCGACTTCGCCGCTGACCTAGCCAGCTTGAAA
Source organism: uncultured Verrucomicrobiota bacterium (assembly GCA_913045395.1). Lineage (GTDB taxonomy): Bacteria > Verrucomicrobiota > Verrucomicrobiia > Limisphaerales > UBA1096 > UBA1096. Next base: position 411 of record CAJWPV010000164.1, read on the forward strand.
GCGGTTTTTCCGGAAGGGATGGCCGCCGTACGGGCGCACGACTCCGGCGCGGCGCACGACGAGTCAAAACATCAGCAATTCACAAAATTGCTCGATACATTGTTCGACCCTAGCCTTCAGGACGGCGATCGAAGTGGCGTGATGTTTTGGCCGCGAATCATCCCAGTCGACAAGTCCTGGCAATCGCTGAGCACTAATCTACTGAGCAGCATCAGCACAGCAGCCTCAGCCGAAAGCGACTGGAAAATTCAGTTTCATGCAGCAACAAAATCCTACGCTGACATGATTTCGGCCTATGCAAAAGAGGATGGCAGAACCTTCAACAACAAGCTCCGAGAGTATCAAGATTATCTCAATGACAATGGCTTCACCACTGAATCCGGCAAGACTGGCAAGGAGTTTGCCTTCAATAATTTCGATCCGTTCTATAAATGCGAAATCATTTACGTACTCGCATTCCTGCTTGCCTGCGGAGGTTGGCTGACTACGGCCAAGTGGCCCAACCGAACCGCCTACTATCTCATCGCTCTAGCAGCGATCATACATACCTCCGGACTGATATTCCGGATGTGGCTTGAGGGCCGTCCGCCGGTGACCAACCTATACTCCGCCGCTGTATTCGTCGGCTGGGGAGCGGTGATTCTTGGGCTAATCCTGGAACGCATCTACCGAGACGGCATCGGCAACGTCGTTGCCAGCTCGGTGGGCTTTGTCACGCTGCTCGTCGCCGGCGGACTCTCGCTCAGCGGTGACACGATGGAGATGTTGCAGGCAGTGCTCGACACCAATTTCTGGCTCGCAACACATGTGGTAATCATCACGATCGGCTACGCCGCCACTTTCGTCGCCGGCTTCCTCGCAATCGTTTATGTGGTGCGCGATTTCGTCGCCAACCGGCTGCCGTTCGACAAGACGAATCGCTCGTCCCTCACGAAGATGATCTACGGCATCGTCTGTTTTGCGACGCTGTTTAGCTTTGTCGGCACGGTGCTCGGCGGTATTTGGGCCGACCAGTCATGGGGTCGGTTCTGGGGATGGGACCCGAAGGAAAACGGCGCGCTTATGATCGTCATCTGGAATGCCGCCATCCTTCACGCGCGCTGGGGCGGGATAATCCGCGAGCGCGGACTCGTCGCCATGGCGATCTTTGGCAATGCCGTTACTGCATGGTCTTTCTTCGGCACGAACATGCTTGGCATCGGGCTGCATTCGTATGGCTTCATGGACAAGGCGTTCGCCTGGCTGATGGTGTTCGTCTGCATACAGATCGTCGTGATGACCGGCGGCCTGATGCTCGGCACGCTCAATCAAACGAGCAAACCAACTGGCCAAGCATCGATTGGCCTACCGCCGGTGGCCAAGCTCACCGTCGAGGGGATTGTGATTTTTATCAGCTTTGGTATTACGATCTACTACCTACTGAAGGCGCTCGGGATCTAACTTTAGTCAGGCCAGGCCGCAGTTTTTTCGGGCTCGATCGAGGACGGTGCTGGCACGTTCGCGGGCCTTGGCGGCTCCGTCTTTGAGGACTTGGTTGACGTGATCCAGGTTGTTTTCCAGTTCAGAACGCTTGGCGCGGGCCTCCGCGAAATATTCCCAGTAGTGCTCGAACAGCGCCTTTTTCAGGTCGCCATAACCAAGGCCGCCGGCGCGCAGGCGTTCCTCCCAGTCCTTGGCCACGTCCTCCGGGGCCACAAGCCGCAGCAGCTGGACGGCAATGTTCTGGTCGGCGTTCGGCTTGGGTTCTTCGGGCGGGCGGCTGTCCATGACCAGGCGCATGATGGTTTTGCGTAGCGGTTTTTCCTCGCCAAAAATGTCGATGGTGTTGCTGTAGCTCTTGCTCATCTTTTGCCCGTCCGTACCCGGCACCACTGCCACCGAGTCGCGGATCTGCGGCTCCGGAATCACGAAGGTCTCTCCATAGGCCTGATTGAACTTGATCGCGATATCGCGTGTGACCTCGACATGCTGCTTTTGGTCTCGGCCGACCGGCACAATGTTCGAGTCATAAATCAAAATGTCTGCTGCCATCAGCACCGGATAGGCGAACAAACCGTGATTCGGCGAAAGACCTTTCGTCAGTTTGTCCTTGTAGCTGTGGCAACGCTCGAGCAGGCCCATCGGCGTAAGCGTGGTCAGCAACCATGTCAGCTCACAAACCTCCGGCACGTCGCTTTGACGAAAGAACACCGACTTGGCCGGGTCGAGGCCGCACGCCAGAAAATCCAGCGCCACGCCAAGTGTGTTGTTGCGCCGCTCACCAGCATCGAACACCGACGTCATGGAGTGGTAATTCGCAATAAAATAATACGCATCACCCTGCTCCTGAAGCTCAATCGCCGGATGCATCATGCCGAAATAGTTGCCGACATGCAGCGTGCCCGACGGCTGAATTCCCGATAGAATAATCATCAAACTGCGAAAACCCCCAATCAGTTGACCAAGCGAGGGAAACCACACCCGGCAATTGCTTCTTGCAAAAAACCGGCCAAGTTCCTAACGCCTTCGGGCACGGCGTCAATGCAAATCAACAAGGATAGAGACTGGGAGGCCCTTTATCTGGCCAACGACACTTTTTGGGACCACGGCGAAGCCTCGCCCGGTTTGATCGATTATTTGGGCGCGAACCCCCGGCTGTCGCCCGGCCAGGCGCTCGTCCCGGGCTGCGGCCGCGGTCACGACGCCCGCGCCCTGGCCAAGGCCGGCTGGTCGGTGACCGGGCTCGACATCGCCCCAAGCTCCGTCCCCCTTGCCAAGCGCCTGGCCGACGAAGGGGGGCTCCCGGTCGATTACCGCGTCGGCGATTTTTTGAGCGACGAGCCGTATCAGCCGTTCGATCTCGTGTTCGAGCACACGCTGTTCTGTGCTATCCCGCCAGCGCGCCGCGATGATTACGCGCAGGCCCTTCGCCACTGGCTCAAGCCGGGCGGGCTTTATCTCGCCGTCAACTACATGATCACCGACGACAACGGCGAGCCGCCTTTCAGCACGACAACCACCGAGCTGGAGGAGCGTTTTGGCGAAACGTTTGAGTTGCTCCGCCGCTGGACGCCGCGCTCATACGAAAGCCGCGAAGGAAAGGAGCTGATGAATGAGTGGAGATTGCTTTAGGGAAGTTTCAAGGTTTCAGGAATCCGGCCGAGCTGTTGCTTGTCGCCTGCGCCCAGCCGAGGGGTGGTGGCCGCCAACTTCAACGATGACACGGGCAACCTGACCTCGCCGTGAGCCAGTGAGGTGTGGCAACTTGGCTTTTTCTCAGACCCAAAACAAATTGAGTTGATCGGGGTTATCCCGCGAGTCACAACACAGCTTGTTCCACCTCAAAGGGATGAACGGTTCCAAATCGGCTTCGCGATTCTAAAACCCGGGCTTAAACAACGTGAAAAATTGTTCATTTATTTAGGTTTTTCTGCTTGCGAATACCGCAGGCCGCTCGTACAACCGACTCCCAGTAGTGCATCACTACTAGAAAAAATACTGTAACCCGCAGAATCAATAACGATATGTCAGACAAACCATTGACGAAATCACAGACCGCCGCAGCTGTAGCTGAGTCGAACGGTCTCACGAAGAAGCAGGCCACCGACCTACTGGCCAACCTGGCTGACTTGGCTATCTCGAGCACCAAATCGACCGGTGCTTTTACATTCCCAGGTATTGGAAAGCTGAAACTGGTAAACCGCAAGGCTCGCATGGGGCGCAACCCCGCCACCGGCGAAACGATCCATATCCCTGCCAAGACCGTGGTGAAGTTCACCGTGGCCAAGGCCGCAAAGGACATCATCGCTGCCCCTTAAGGATTAACTGATTCCCATAGAAAGCGCCCGCATTCGTTGGGCGCTTTTTTTGTGCATCTATGGAGGTAAACAGGGACAGACTGGACAAAATCGGTGTGGTCGGCTGCGGCGCTGTGGGTAGCTTTTACGGGGCAAAATTGTGCCGAGCAGGTCGCCATGTACATTTCCTATTGCGCTCCGATTACGAAGCCATCCGCAAAAACGGGTTACGTATTCGGAGCGGGGATGGCGGCTTTTGTGTACACCCCACCGCCGCAAGGGAGCCTGGGGAAATCGGTCCGTGCGACCTGGTCATCGTCGCGCTCAAGTCCACGGCTAACCACCGCCTTGGCGAGCTGTTGCCGCCGCTGGTCGGCGAACACACTGCTCTGCTGACACTCCAAAATGGCCTGGACAATGAGACCGCGTTGGCCGCGCTGTTCCCCAACCGGCCAGTCTTTGGCGGCATGTGTTTTGTCTGCATCAACCGCACCGAGCCCGGCGTCATCCATCACATCGCCCACGGCAAGATCGTCCTCGGCCGCCACGGCGGTTCGCCGGATGGACTGACCGGGGCGATCGCAAAACTCATC
>CAJWPV010000165.1 GCA_913045395.1 uncultured Verrucomicrobiota bacterium
TAGGTGACAGAGGCGTAGTCCGGCCGGGCCGTCATCAGCGCCGGGAGGGTCTTGCCAAAAAAAGTCTCCTCTCCCTCGGAGGTCTTGAAAGGAAAAAACTCAAACGAGATGGTTGGTTTCCCGGTGGCCTCCTTTTCGGCGTGAATGTCACGGATGAACCGCATGCACAGCAGGCTAAAGAAAACCGCTGCGCCGTGAAAGGCGGAACTCCCGCACGGCCAGGCGCTTGGCCTACACGTCGCACACCTCGGCAGCGTGCTGCAGCGCGGCTGCCTTGTCGTCCCAGGTGGGAATGAACTCCTGTGCAACAAAGCCCTGAAAGCCGGTGGCTAGAATGGCGCGCATTACCGCCGGGTAATTGATTTCCTGCGTGTCGTCGAGTTCACCACGGCCGGGATTGCCGGCGGTATGGTAATGGCCGATGTATTCCTTGAGATTGCGGATGTTGCGAATGATGTCGCCGTGCATGATTTGCACGTGATAAATGTCGAACAACAGCTTTAGATTTGGCGAGCCAACTTGCTTGATGGCCTCGATGCAAAAGTCGAGATCGTCTCCCTGATAACCGGGATGGCCCTTCATCGGGTGGCTATCATCCACCGAGTTTAGCAACTCAAGGCAGAGTGTGATTCCGTTTTTCTCAGCATGGCCAATGACTTGTTTCCACGCCCTGACGCAGTTGACCCTGGCCTGGTCGCGATCAATGCCGGGAGTCTCCATGCCGACGAAGGTGATCACGCGCTTGGCACCGAACTCCTTGGCGACGGCGATGCCATCCATCAATTTCTCGATGCACATCGCGTGATTGGCCGGATCGTTTGGCCCCTTGCCAAAGCCGTGGCTGCCGACGAGTGAGATTTCCAGGCCGGCATTACGGGCGGCCGGGTAAAACTTGCGGCTGATGCCCTCGATGCCGGTGAGGCCAATATCGACGCAGGTGGCGATGAGCTCTTCGGTGGGCATAGGATTGTAAGTCCAGCCCATGATCGACTGGCGAATGCGCTTGTTTTTGATTCTGTAGCCCGGGGTGGCCGCCTTGCGGTTTAACTGCGCACGCGCAGGAACGGCTGCGGTGGCGAGCGCGGCAACGGCGCTCGCTTTGATCATGCCACGGCGGGAAATGTGATGGGTACTCATTGGAAAATTTGGATTGTTGGCGCGAATTGAACCGCACCCGGCGGCACAAGGCAAGCGCTTGGACAGACGCAAAAAAGCCCGGGCATTCCGCCCGAGCTCAATCTACTTGGTTTGGTTGGTGTGGGAAAAAGGTTAATGCTCAGGGTAACCGGCCATCCACCTTGGCCAGGACGGCTTGTAGGCCTGGTCGTAGGCGCGGTGCCACTTGAGCTTCCAAAGTTTCTTGATGGGCACATGCTGGACGGAGTGATCCATGAACACCCCCTGAATACCTCCATTGTGCCGGTCCATGGCGAAGTGTTTCATCTCCTGGTTGTAGCCGCTCCACTCGCCGTTATACTGAGGAGGCGCCATGCGCGCTCGGAATGGCCCGCCACCGCGCCACATCATGTCCATGAACATCGGGATTTGATGGAGGTCAAAACCGGCGGGACTCATGTTGCGCCAGTGCCACGCCTTACGGCGTCCCTGGATATCAGTTTGAGCATTATAGAGCCAGTTGTTGTTACCGTAACTAGCCCGGGTGGGAATGGGCTGAAGTGAGATGCCACCATGCTTAAAGGAGGCATTCCAACTGCCAATCGCCGACCAGGAGTCTCTCTTGTTTTTGACGACTGGTTTGAGGATGTAATTACGGCCTTCACTGCTCCGTGCCAATTTAGCAGAGGGGCAAAGCAGGATATCCTGCTTGCGCCAGAATTTCTGCAGTGAGGCCACCCATTCGCCACGCCACCAGCCACCCTGCATATTCAAGCTCATGCCGTCGCTGAAGTTACCTTCGTTGTCATCGGTGTAATATTGCCAGACCAGCCCCCACTGCTTGAGATTGCTGATACACACCGTCTGCACACCCTTGGCCTTGGCCTTGGCCAGTGCCGGCAACAGCAGGGCCGCCAGTATCGCAATAATGGCGATGACCACCAACAACTCGATCAGTGTGAAAGCCTTGACCGCTCCGGAAATGCGTTTTTTTGTCTTTTTTATCATTTGTCCTGGTCGTTGGAAAATTGCTCAAAACCGGGCTGTTGGCAAGGTTTTTTTATGGTGAGTTTAAATTGATTTTTTGGGTTTTTTGGACACGCTTTTGCCGTCATGCTTGTAAAGAGAATCGGTGGCAACCGGACGGTCAAGTCTTACAGAACAAAGGATTTACCCAATTACGGAAACAGCAGCGGTGGTCGGATCAATCCCAAATACCTCAACGGCATCAAGGGTATCCGCGGGAAACTCGAGGCCCAGGGCCACACAATCGTTGAACAAGGCAAACAGTTCCTCTTGGGGGATTTACAGAGAAAAGCCGTCATCCCGAAATTCAAGTAGCCCACCCTGCCCTTGGCCAAGCGGCTAACCATCATCCGTCACGCGAAGTCGAGTTGGGAGAATCCCGACTGCGAAGACCACGATCGACCGCTCAACAAGCGCGGCCTCCGCGACGCGCCCGAGATGGGCGTCCGCCTGGCCAAGCGCGACTGGTTGCCGAATCTGTTCCTCGCCAGCAAGGCCAAGCGCGCCCGCGACACCGCCGCACTTATCGCCGGCAAGGTCGGTTACGCTGAGGAGCGGATCGTGTTCGATGACCGGTTGTACCTGGCGGAACCCGGAGAGTGGCGGAGCGTCATCGGGGCCCTTCCGGCCGAGGCCGCGCATGTCGCCTGCATCGGGCACAACCCCGGCATCACCGAGCTGGCAAACCGCTTCTCCGGCGAGTACATCGATAACGTGCCAACCTGCGGCCTGATCGACATGAGGTTCGAGGTTGACGCCTGGGCGAACGTCTTCGAGGCCAAGCCGGCGTCGTTCGAGTTCGATTTTCCCAAGAATGCGCAGCCGTAAAAAACCCACGCTTGCTACCCCCCGGCGGCCAAGCGGGCTTGATGGCGGACGTGCCGGCCCGGGCTCCAACGACGAACCCTGCGACCCGCCGATGTCCTGACGCTGACCCCGTGCAATTTGCTGTTCATGTCGGCCGAAGGGTTCCGAAACGTGATGAAAACCGAGCCAAAGCTGGCCTCGCCGGTGTTTGTTCACGCTGGGCCACAGCATGGTAGAGCGCATGGTGGCCGGAAACCAGAGGCTGAAGAGCAAGGCCAGCTCCAAGTTCCTCCGGCTCTAGCCGAATGCCGGACGCAAAATAAACCGCCATTAAGGCAAAGAGACCGTTGACATCAGCCCTCTGGATGGATATTTTTCCGGCCCTTTTAGGGAGTAAATCGCATGGTTCGAATACTACTATTTGTAACAGTTTTGGCCTTGGGTGGAGGTGCATTTATCGCTTTCAGCAATGTTCAGGGAGAGATGGACAGAATTACCACTGAACGGGATACAGCCCAAACCGACCTCGACAGCACTCGTCGTGATTTGGCCAAAGCCAACACAGCCCAGGAAAAGGCGGAGCAAGAAAATATGATCGCCCAAGGCCAAGCTGAAACTGCAATGGAGAACTTCCGCACTGCGCAGCGACAACTTGTACAGCAACGACAACGTGCCGATCAGCACGAAGCCGCCGCGAAAAAGTTCGAGGCCGATTGGATTCAAGCAAACGCATTCAGTGAGTCTTGGCGACAGTTCCAACTCGCCAATGGCACTCAGGATCAGATTAAAGGAAAACTAAACGCATACAGAGATGTCAGCAACCAACGCGCCCAGTTTCTTGCCGAGAACGGCATCCTGCTCAGCCAAATCGAGAAGCAGGGGGTTGAATTGGCCCGTTACACCGGTGCCCCCGTGAAGGTCGCCCTTCCCCGAACCCTTCAGGGCAAGGTCACTGCCGTGGATGCACAATTCGATTTTGTGGTGCTGGACGTCGGGGAAAGCCAGGGTGCCCGCGAACACGGCGAACTGCTCGTGAGCCGAGGCGAAAAACTCATCGGCAAACTCCGCATTCTCGATGTCAAAAAGGATCACAGCATCGCCAACATCCTCCCGGGTTGGAAACAGGAGGAAATCCAGACGGGCGACCTCGTCATCGTCGGGAACTAACCCGGCACTTTTTTATGCGTTCATTGACCAGGATCATCCTCTCCTTCTTCGCGATTCTCTTCGCGGTCCTGGCCTTGGGTTTGACCACGGGATGCATCGGGCCGGACACTGAAAACAAGTCCGCCCGCCCCTGGAACACTCCCCGCCCCTGGGAGCACGGTATTCCGGGCAGTATCTCGGAACGCCGCTAATTTCACGAAAAACATCGTTCCCTCGCCGGGCTTTTGCCCGGTTTTTTTGTTTTCCCCAACAACCCGACTTGTGGTATAAATCGAGTCTGATTGAATAAGCGAGCCGCGTTCGGTTCGCGCCAACAGGCGTTATGAGACTGGATAAACTGACCGTAAAATCACAGGAAGCGCTGCAGGCGGCGCAGGAACTCGCCCATCAACACTCGCACCAGGAGGTTGACGGCGAGCACCTCTCCCTTTCCCTAGCCAGGCAGCAGGACGGCATCATCCCCACCCTGCTCCAACGGGTCGGGGTGGACTTGGCCAAGCTTCAAGCCGACCTCGATACCGAGCTCGGCCGCCGCGCCAAGGTCAAGGGTACCAGTACGTCCGACCTTTATCTTAGTAGCGAACTCAAGCAGGCGCTCGACGCAGCACATGCCGAGGCAACGCAGCTGGGCGACGAGTACGTCAGCACCGAG
>CAJWPV010000166.1 GCA_913045395.1 uncultured Verrucomicrobiota bacterium
GTGACGGCGAGTTGGCATCGAGCAACAACGGTCCGCAGATTCAGAGTAACGAGAATCCGATGATGATCGGTGAGAACCCCGATGCGCGCAACCGGACCTGGTCAGGCATCATCGACGATGTCGGTATCTGGAACCGCCCGCTCTCAGAGGAGGAAGTCGTGCTATTGAGCGAGAACAGCATCGGCAATCTGCTTAGTAACCCGCTCCACGAGGGTATGATAGCCTACTGGGATTTCGATGATGCAGGTGAAATTTTAGGTGGCACGGTCACTGACTCAGTTGCGTCAATCGTGGGTGAGGTCAATGGCGACACGGCTGCAGTCGAAGGTACATTGGGTGGTGCAGTTGAATTTGGTGCAGGCAACTGGATCTCGGTTGATGCTTCAAACGGTTGGCTGGTGCCGGCATCGGATGCCAACAAGTTGAGCGTTTCGCTGTGGCAGAAGCTTAATTCGCGGGTCTCTTCCTCGACCTTTTGGTTTGGGGCGTCGAGTGCGAACAATGGCGAGCGTAATTTCCAGGCCCACATTCCGTGGGGCGGCGGCGATATTTACTTCGACACAGCCGGTTGCTGCGGAGGTGGAGACACCCGTATCAACAAGGCTTCGGACATAGACTACCTGGAATGGCATCACTTTGTGTTCGTCAAGGATGGAGACCACAAGGAAATCTGGATTGACGGTGAGCTATTTCATGAAGGCGTGAATACCGGCACGCTCTTTGATGACTGGACGACACTGGGCATCGGGTCCAACTCCACCGGCGGCAGCAACGTTGATGGTATAGTGGATGATTTCGGCGTTTGGGCCCGGGGCATTACCGAGGCGGAAATCGCCTCCATTTATAATGGTGGAAAGGGAAGCCCTCTTATGACCGAGGCGCTGTCTGCCGGCGCCAATACCATCGCGGTTGAGATTCACCAAGCCAGCGGCGGCAGCTCCGACATCCGCTTTGACATGATGCTTCATGGCGAGACCAGCCAAGGTGGTGGTGACAATGTTTCAGACCCGATCTTTTTCACAGAGCCGACAATACTACGGGCTCGCTCCTACAATACCGGCAACAAAGAATGGAGTGCCCTTAATGAAGCGTTCTACACCATCGACGGACTCTCGGTCGAGGCCACCAACTTCGTCGTATCCGAACTGCATTACCACCCTGCGAACCCAACCACTCCGGCAGAGTTGGCGCAGAGCAGCGATCGCGACGATTTCGAGTTCCTTGAATTTCTAAACATCGGCAGGACCGCCCTCGACTTGAGCGGCCTCCGCTTCGAGGCTGGGATCACCTTCGCGTTCCCCGACAACACCTTGCTGTGGGCCGGCAAACGCCTGCTCCTCATCCGCAACCGTGCAGCCTTTGAGGCCAGGTATGGCGCTCTGGTCGGCATCCAGTCATTCGAGTATACCGGCCGGTTGAACAATGACGGAGAACAACTGCTCATCACCGGAGACGGTCAACCGATCCACGATTTCACCTACAACGACCAGCTTCCGTGGCCGACAGAGGCGGACGGCGCCGGGTCGAGCCTGATTCTTGTCAACCCAGCTGACGGACCTCCGCACGGTGAACCAGCCAGCTGGACGGTGAGTCGCAATCTCGGCGGGTCGCCCGGCACAACCGAGCCGGCGGGTATCACATACGCTGCCTGGGCCGACCTGAACGGAATTAAGGGAGAGTCAAACGACGATGACGACAGAGACGGGATCAGCAACTATTGGGAGTTTCTCTTCGGCTCTCGACCGGACCTAGCCTCCGACGCCCCTGCATTCGATATCACGGCTCGGAGCATCGACGTCGACGGAGTGGTCGACGACTATCTGGTCCTGACCTTCCGTAAGAATCTCGATGTCGACGTGTCGTTAACAGTGGAAGTTTCCAGTGACCTCATCACTTGGTCCTCGGACTCCGCCATAATCGAGCACGTGTTGAATGTCGACAACGGTGACGGCACCGCGACGGTCACCTTCCGCTTCGCCGATCCAGTCGGTCAAGGGAAAAGACAGAACTTTGTTCGGCTGCGCGGCAACTGATAAACGACCAAATCCATGTTTGCAGATGAGGTCACGGTGTGTCGCCAGATTGTGGTGCGGGCTTCACGTATCCCTTGCCGAACTGGTCGCCCACTGCTGCAACCTTGTTTCCCACAAAATCGACCTCCAGCAGCTTCTCGCTCATCACCATGCGCCCTTTTTCGTCCGTCAACGCCGTAACAATTTTGCGCGTCTTGACATCGATGACATCGCCAGTTGATGGCCAGCAGATTTTTCCGTCCAAACTGAACGTGATCCAGCCAGGTTGCTCCCGGAGCTTGATGCTATGTAACTGCACTGGCGGCATTTTTGTGGCGTCGAAAATATGCAGCGATTCGTTGTGGCCATCGGTTACCCAGAGTTCCTTTTCATCAGGCGTCATGGCAATGCCGTGGCTTGGGCAGCCGTGACGCTTTACCGGTCCCATCGAGTATCCCTGCACTTCGACACGGTGAAGTTTCTCCCCCGTTTCAAGATCCCCTACTTCAAACCCCAGCAGCCCGTTAATGTTTACGAAACACAGCGTCTGCGCGCCATTGATCGTGAACGGCCGAATCCGGTTGCTAAAAGGTCCTATCCGTTTTTTGACCGTGTGCGTCGCGGTTTCCGTGACGGTCAATATGCTGGATCTCAACCCGGCCAGATAGGCCTCCTTGCCATCGTTGCCGTAAACCGTGTTGTGCGCCCCTGACTTTGGCGTCACACGGGTGATTTCATCGCCGCTGGCAGCATCCAACACATACCAGATATCCTTCTCGAACGAAGGCTGGTAAATGATCCTGCCATCCGGCGACATCGACATGCGGTCGCAGCCGAGCGGATAGGTTCGCTCCCAAAGCACCTTGTCCGTGTGCAGGTCAATGCAGATCAGATGCCGGATGGTGCTGACATACAGCCGACCAGTCGCAGCGTTACCGCAAACCCCTTTCACGTTAAGCGGCTTGCCGGTATCCGTCAGGCCTCCTGTGGGAATGCGTTTCACGAAACGATAATTGTCGTCGATGTCAAATACAATAACCCCGTGCCCCCCGTACTGGGTATAGTTGCGAATGCCCGGCTCGGCCACATACAGGTACCGCTTCAATGGCTCCTGCGACACGTCTTGGGCACGGACCGTGTTGCCCACACCAAATAGCACGGCCACGATCGTTGTAAGTATTAGTTTCATTTTCATTTAGCTTTCAATTCCGCCGCCGCGGTAGCCAATTTCGCTCCAGCCCATGCCATCCGCCACGGCGATTATTGCGTTGGGTTGTTTGGCATCTAAATCAGTCGAGACGGTCAATCACCAACGGACATATGTGAAAACAGCTTGCTCTCTCATGTTGCTTAATGGACGCCGAAAGTCGTACCGAATGCTCCCCCGACTGTCGAGGCAGGAAAAACCGTGCGACTGGAGGGGCGTTTGGCTAGAGTTCGCCATGCACTTTGCTAAACTCCGGGCTGCACTTGGCAAAGTGGCACTTCCTTGTGCCGCGCTTAGCCTGTTTGTTTCAGTGTCTTCGTCAATCGCGCAGGGATTGCCCTCCGCGGAGCCGTTGGATGCCAAGAGTCTGGCCAAGCGCATCCGCGAATCAATCGTGGTGCTGACGCAGATCGGCCGCGATGACGAGGAGCAAGGCGTCGGCACCGGTTTCGTGGTTTCCAGTGATGGACTGATTGCCACGAGTCTGCATGTGGTCGGTGAAGGGCGGCCTGTACGTGTAAGCCTAGCCAACGGCGAGGAAGTAAGGGTGACGTCCGTTCACGCGTGGGATCGCACGCTCGATCTCGCCGTGTTGCGCGTCGACAAAACCGACCTACCGGCGTTGCCTCTCGGCGACTCATCGGCACTTGGCCAAGGTTCACCAGTGGTAGCGATGGGTACGCCGCACGGTCTCGATTTCAGTTTTGTGCAAGGGGTGGTCTCGGCGCGGCGCACACTCGACGGCGTGGAAATGATTCAATTGGCTCTGCCAATCGAGCCCGGTAACAGCGGCGGACCGATGCTCGACCTTCACGGCCGAGTTCACGGCGTGATCACCATGAAGTCGCTCATCACCGAAAATCTCGGCTTTGCCGTGCCGGGCAACCTACTGAAGCCGCTGCTGGAAAAACCCAACCCGGTGCCAATCGGGCGCTGGATGACCATCGGCATGCTCAACCCGAAGGAGTGGACGCCGGTGTTCGGCGGCCACTGGCGGAGAAAGGGTGGGAGTATTCATGTCAGTCAAGCGGGGGAAAGTTTTGGTGGCCGCTCATTATGCCTCTCGACGAGCGCCGTGCCAGAGACGCCGTTCGAGTTGTCGGTGCAGGTTAAGCTTGAGAACGAAGCCGGAGCTGCCGGCCTGGTGTGGGCATCCGATGGCGAGAACAAGCATTACGGCTTTTACCCCACCGCCGGGCAGATGCGACTGACACGTTTCGACGGGGCGAACGTGTTTTCGTGGACCATTCTTGACCAGCAACTCACCCGCCATTATTTGCCGGGCGATTGGAACACACTCAAGCTGCGGCATGAAGGGAATCGCTTTTACTGCCACGTGAATGGGCACCTAATTTTCGAGTCAAGCGACCACGGGCTCCAAGGTGGGAAAGTCGGCTTGGCCAAGTTCCGCAACACGGTGGCGACCTTCCGCAACTTTCGCCTGGGCAAACAGGTCGAAGACGAAACGACACCAATTACCGAATCGCTCGGTCAAGCGCTGATCACCGAGGCGCAAAC
>CAJWPV010000167.1 GCA_913045395.1 uncultured Verrucomicrobiota bacterium
GGGCCGGCAACAGCATGGCTGCCAGAATGGCAATGATCGCAATCACCACCAGTAACTCGATCAGAGTGAAGCCGCCTCTCGGTTTGGAGTTTAGTTTCATAAACAAAATCTCATCGCCTGGCTAAGCGTCGTGTCGGGACCTTTGTGGCTAAACCGTTTTTACCCCTCCCCCCACTTAAAGCAAGCCCATCTAGAGCCATTCATGTGGTGCCACACTTGTTACCTCTCCCAATACCAAGAATTACCCCTAGATAAAATAAGAATGGGGCGAATCAAATCCGCCCCATTCCCTGGTTGGTATGGTTTTTAGAGAGATAGCCGTTTAGCCATCTCCTACTGGGTGATTCAAATCAATTAAGACTGACGATCGAAATCTGGTATGTCGAAGATGTGCGCCCATTCACCCTGTCAGTCAATATTTTTGCGTAAATAAAGTTTTTTGAGCTACCAACAATGGAGGCTCTCAAGCTGTTATTGCATCCTATGGAGTAAATTATCCGACTGGGCGTTCGCGTCTTTTGAGTTCCTTGATCCATTTTCAGGGTGGCGAAAGCGCAAGCAGGAAATAAATCCCGCAGTGAATGGTGGGGGGTCTCAACCTTGAAAAGGCTAATGAACGGTGGTTTCCATCAGATTGCGACTTGGCCGCCAAGCGTGGTTATTGTTTCTCTATTTTGTAGATGGCTTTTTCGGTCCTTAGGAAAAGGGCATCGTCGCTCACTGCGGCGCTGGCGTGGTGGGCGCCGTCAAGTTTGTTGCGAGCCAATATTTTAAACTTCCGGCCCGGCTTGAGCACAGTCGTTTCGCCCTCCTTGCTGTGGAAGAGCAATCTACCACCGACAAATGTCGGTGACGCGCCGTGGTTGCCGCCGATGCGCTCGCGCCACTGCTCCCTACCGGTCCGGGCATCAAGACAACTGACGATGCCGCCGGAGTCGCTGACGAAATACAGATCGTTGCCGATCAAAATCGGAGATGAGATGGCCGGCACACTGCGTTTACACTCCCAGGCAATCTTCGGCTTGGCCTGGGTGATATCCAGCGCGATCAACCGCGGTTTCATGTAGCTGGTGCCGATGTAAACCATGCCATCGCCAACCACCGGCTTCGGCACGATCGAAAAACCAAGCGAGCCGTACTTCACCTTCCAAAGCTCCTCGCCGGTCGCGGGGTCGTAGCCGTACATCCAGTCGGCCGCAGGCGAGATGACGACGTCACGCCCATGCACTTTGGTGATGACTGGCGTGCCATAGGCTTTTTTCAGTTGCGGGTTATCATTCATCTCACCGGAGCGCCGAGTCTGCCAGGCAAGTTTGCCCGTCTTCTTTTCGAGTGCGGCTATGAATTGCTGGTCGCTGCCGTCCATGTGAAAGATCAGCAGGTCGTTCCAAAGGATGGGCGAGCCGCCGGGTCCGTTCTCGTGCATCACCCACAGATTCTGATTCGTCCAAAGCACCTTGCCACTTTTTATGTCGAGACACGCGGAACCGTATGAACCGTTTTGAGAATAGAGCCTGCCATCCTCAAGGATCGGTGTGGGTGAGGCGTAGCTGTTCGTCTGGTGCACCCACTGCGGGTCTTCCTTTTTCAGCACTTCGATCTCTTTGACGATCTTGCCACTGGATTTATCAATGCAGATCGCATGAATGCGCACTTCGGACAAGACGGTCAACGGCTGGCCACCGGTGTTGGCTTTCAAGCGCTCCTTTTTCTTCTCCTCGGACGCGAGGGTTTCGTGTGCTGCTGTCACCCAAACCTGGTTACCGAGAATGACCGGCGACGACCAGCCGCGCCCGGGCAACTCGGTACGCCACGAGACGTTTTTCACCTCGCTCCAATCGGCCGGCAGCTTGGAGGCGTCGGCGTGGCCTTGGCCACCCGGGCCGCGCCACTGGGGCCAATCGGCGTGGATCTGACTCAATGCCGCCAGCGAGCCAGCGACCACAGCTAATACAATTCCTGATTTCATGAAAACTTGGGCCAAGCGGCAGTTTTGTGTGCGGCGTAGTGTACCCAGCCTACGCCGCCGGGCAACCTTTCTCCGCCGCTTGGCCAAGCGCTTGCCGCTTGTTTTGCTTGCAAGGATGGCCGCTTGCCTTTAGCCCAAGTCGCGTCTAATGGAGCGAGAGGCGCTAAAAGAAACCAGCCGCATGGTGGTCAAGTTTGGCACCGGCATTCTGACCAGCCGTAGCAAACAGATCGATCCCGGCCAAATAGAGCAACTGGTCGCCCAAGTGGCAGACCAGCGCCAAGCCGGCCGGGAGATCATTGTCGTGTCGTCCGGCGCCGTCGGCGCCGGCATGGGCGTGCTCGCGATGGACAAGCGCCCCACCGACCTGTCCGACCTGCAAGCCTGCGCCGCCGTTGGCCAGTCACAGCTCATGTCCACCTACACGAAACTGTTTGCCAGGCACAACATGCAAGTCGCCCAGGTGCTCCTCACACACGACGACCTCGAGCATCAGGAACGCCACCTCAACGCTCGTAACACGCTCGTTTCCCTGCTCGACAAGGGCGTCGTGCCGATCGTCAACGAGAACGACGCGGTTAGCTACACCGAGTTGAAATTTGGCGACAACGATTGGCTTGCGGCACTGGTGGCCTGCCTGCTCCCGGCTGACCTGCTGATCCTCCTCACCACCGTCGACGGCTTGGTTGAGAATTTTGGCAAAAAAAATCCTCGCACGATCCCGGTTGTCGAGACGATCGATGCGAGTATCCAAAAACTCGCCGGTGGCACATTGAGCGCAAGCGCCGTCGGCGGCATGGATGCCAAGCTGCGCGCCGCCAAGATGACCGCCCGCACAGGCATCCCGATGGTCATCGCCTCCGGCAAGAAGAAGCGCGTCCTCGCCAACATCATCGACGGTCGCGATGAGGGCACTTTTTTCACCCCGCGCCCCGGCCGCCTCAAGGGCCACAAGCGGCGCATCGCCTTTTTTCATCACCCCAAGGGCTCGCTTTGGGTGGATGACGGCGCGCGTGACGCCCTGCGCGACAAGGGCAAGAGTCTTTTGCCGCCCGGCGTGGCCAAGTGCAACGGCGACTTTTCGAAAGGCGATGTCGTGCGCATCTGCGATATTAACGGCACCGAGTTTTCGCGCGGCATCAGCCGCTTCGATGCCGATGAGATCCGCGCCCGAGAACTCAAGGGCATCGAGATCGTCCACCGCAATGACCTCGTCATCCTCTGACATGCCAGCCAAGCGCAAACCCAAAAACCAAAAACCGGCGATCGACGAACTTATTGAGGTCATGTCGCGCCTGCGCGGCCCGGGCGGCTGTCCGTGGGATCGCGAGCAGGATCACAAGTCGATCCGCTTCCACGCTGTCGAGGAGGTGTACGAGTTGATCGACGCCATCGAGACGGACGACGATCACGAGATGCTCGAGGAATGCGGCGACCTCCTGCTGCAAGTCGTCTTCCATTGCCAACTGGCCAGCGAGCGCAAGGCGTTTGACTTCGAGCAAGCCGCCCGCACCATCACCGACAAGTTGATCCGCCGCCACCCGCACGTCTTCGGCGACTCCAACGCAAAAGACATCGATGCCGTCTGGGCACAGTGGGAAAAAATCAAGCGCGAGGAAAAAGCTGGTACCGAGCACGAGCGCCCCTCCGTGCTCGATGGAATCCCGCGCCACCTGCCATCACTGCAGCGCGCGGAGAAACTCGTCAAGAAAGCGCGCAAAAATAAACTCACCGAAAAGTCGTTGGCTAAGCCGGCCAAGCAACGCTACACCAAGGCTACCTTGGCCAAGGAGCTGTTCGCCCTCGCTGAGTATGCCCAGCGTAAAGGCTGGCAACCCGAAGCCCTCCTCCGCACCGAAATCAATCGCCAGGAAAAAGTCCTCCGCAAAAAAGAAACCTGCCCGGCCAGGTAGTTACTGCGGTTTTGCGCGCGGTTTCCTTTGAAGTTCGCTCAAACGCTCACGAACGGAAAACGCCATCGCCGCTTCGCTCTGCGGATACTCCAAAAGCTTTACTCGTAAAGAAGGTAGTCTGACCGACGGGTGTTGAACTTGGCCAGATCGGCTTTCCAGAGCGCCTCAATTTGCGAAAGCGTCTTGCCTTGGTCAAGTGATTCGATCGTCGGCGGATGACACAGCAAACGACCGACCTTGGCCAAAGGAAAATTCTTTGGATACATCTTGCGCAGGACTCGTGCGATGTCGATGCCCAGCGGCACGGCGCGGAGTTTTCGCCTATCGGTGATGATGATATTGACGCCGCCGCACGGTTTGTCCTTGTGCACGCTATAGTCAGGCGTGAAGCGGATCGGGACAAACCGGACACCCGTCTGGCCAAGCGCGTTGAGCCGGTTGGCCAATTTTACGTCGTCGATGTACGGCGCGCCGATGACCTCGAACGGCGTGTCGGTGCCGCGGCCAACGGACATCGCCGTCTCGAGCAGGCCGATGCCGGGATAAAGTATCGCCTGTGTGAGGCTGCGCATGTTAGGCGACGGGTTTGTCCACGGCTGGCCGGTGGCGTCGAAAAAAAGGCCGCGCTTCCAGCCCTCAATTTTCACGATCTGCAATTCAACACCCAGGCCGCGCTCGGCGTTGATCATCCGCGCCAACTCGCCGGCGCTCATGCCATGTTGCACCGGGATGTTGTGGTAGGCGATGAATTGGCTCGGCCCGAGACGCACCGGCCCGGCAACAGTTGCGCCGCCGATCGGGTTCACGCGATCGAGCACGATGAATTTAACGCCC
>CAJWPV010000168.1 GCA_913045395.1 uncultured Verrucomicrobiota bacterium
GCGGCTCTTGTAGATGGCATCGAAGGTGTAGCTGGATACCTTGAACGTCCAACCTTCGAGCTTGGCTAGTTTGGCCAAGTTGTCTGAAAACTCCTTGTCCCGGTCGGTCTTGAGCTTGGCTTGGGTGTCCTTGTGTGTCTTTTCGCGATCAGCGATACGCTTGGCCAAGCTCTCAGCGTGTTCTTTGTCCAGGCGCTCACTGTCCTCCGGTTTTTCATCCTTGCCCGGTTCGCGAGGCCTGGTTTCATCCGGTTGTGGTGTGCGGGCTTCGCCTTCATCATCCTGAGGTACCCGTGTGCCACTAGCTGTTATACTCATGTAGTGGTCTTCATCCTTTTTGGCCATCTTGACGACGTATTGATAGCCATCAAACGTATCGATTGTTGCTGTGAGGGCCTTGTCCATTCCGATCTCCTCCGGTTTGGCCGACTTGCTTGCAACGTCGTCGAAGCTTGGAACACCAAGCACACGTCCGGCGCTGTTGGCCTTTGAGGAATCGAGTTTTTCGTCCGGCTTGGCATCAGCCAGCGACATGTCTTCGCCCTCCTTTCCGTGGGTTAACGTCCACGAGTCCGTCGAGTTGGGGTGGGCGACGGCGACCGACTTGATTTTCTCGACCTTAAGAAAATCGTCCTTGTTCAGCCAGTCGGCAGGGTTGGCACTCACTTCGTTCAGCGCGCTTGAATAATCGATGGCAACAACAGCCACCTTGCCGTCAGCCAGCACATAGCGATGATTATCGGATGAGCCAAACGGTGAGCCGGCATTGGCGCTGGCATTGGCGCTGCCTTTTTTGCCGAGTAACAGGCTCTTCAGCACCTGTCCCTGCGAGTCCTTGAACTCGACGCGCGTGCCGGTGTTGGTTTCGTTATCAGCGGGGTCGAGCAACTCGAATCGGCCGTATTGTTTTTTACTGGCAGAAATTTGCCGCAAAGACTTAAGGCTTACAGCACTAGTGACGAGTTTTTTGATGTCGTCAAACTTTGCTGCAAAGCCATCGCGCTCCGCGATGGTCCATTTTTCGTCCTTTTGAGCCAATGTGAGTGTGGCTTCCTTGTCAGCGATTGAGATCGTGGTGATGTCTTCCGGTTTGAGGTCTTTCACGACCGTTTTGCCGACACCGGCTGTTTTGGCCACCTGGCTGCCTAGATCGTCGATCGAGGTGAAGTAGGCAATGCCGCCCAGCACCACTAGGGTGATCACGGCGATGAGAAGTTGTTTTCCTTTCATGAGTGTTAGACTGCTGCGGTTTTCTTGCGCTTACGAATGAAAAAGCCGATACCAAAAAAGATGACCAGCAGGGGCATCAGGCCGATGTTGGCCAACTTGATATTGAGTTGAATGAGATCGATCTCAGACCGGAGTTGCTTCCGAATTGCACGAATCTGTTTACGTTTGTCGAGTTCCTTGGCTTGAATTTCCTTGAGCGCCTCTGGATCAATCCGAAGCGTGAACTGGTTGCCGCCTTCGCCGGCGCTTTCCAGTTTGGTTTTCTGCTGTAGGATTTCCTGTTGCTCGGCCTCAAGTTTCTTGAGCTTGCTCTCGAATTTTTTCTGCGCCTCTTTCTCGAGATCAACAATGGTCGTAAATGGCCGGTTCTGGTTCCGGCTGCGAATGTTGATTAGCGTGTCATCGCCAAAGTGGTCAACCAGGTTCTGCACAAATGTGATGTTTTCGCTGATAAGGAAGCGTTGCTGAAGTATGAAATGGTCGTCCACAAGAATATCCGTGTCGCCAACAAGACAGACGTAGTTGTCACCATCTGATTCTGTGAGGTGTGTTTTATCTTCTGTTGTAGCTTTTTCATCCTTGTCTTCTGCATTGGCTGCTGACGGTTTACCATCAGGGAATGCAGTCGTGAATTTACCGCCCAGTTTCAATGCTAACACATGTTTTTTCGTACCCACTGGGTTGCCGTCTGTGCTGCCAGTCAAAAACGAATCCATGATCTTAGCCCCGTTGAACTGTGATGACATGCCATCGACAAGTTTGGCTTGCTCTGAACTGGTGATCAGTTCGGTAACTTTCAAGCCGATAGCAACATCGCTGGTGTCAAAGCTGCCAGCGTAGGGAAGTCGAATCGTTCCGAGATCACGAGTTACAACTTCTTCCTTGTTCAGCGCATTTTTGTTCAATGCGAGATAGGCCGGTTGCAATCGCCCCTGGGCAACCGGGTCGCGCGGGGTGAGACGGTAGTTGAAGTCGGCGACGACCTGGGTGTTATTGAAAGGCACCCCCCACTTGGCGAATAGGCGGTTTAGGTTGGAGCCGCCGCCCAGCCCCGGAATGCGCATTTGCGGGTTTTGTTGGCCGGAATCGTCTCGCTGGGCGAGGGGATCGACGAACGCAATCAACTTGCCGCCGCGCAGGACGAACTGGTCGATGGCGTACTCGGTGGCTTCGGAGACGTTTTTTGGGTGAATGAGCAGCAGGACCTTCACGGTTGCCGGGATGTCCGCCGCCGCCGGCTCGATGCGTTCCACGTTGAAGTCTCGTTGCAACTGCTGCAGGAAGTACCATGGTGGCTGTTGCTGACCCCGGTTCATCATGGCCATTGGGTTGGTAGGATCCGGGCCGCCCCAGACATTGAGACCGCTCATTACGCCGACGGTTTCCCGGTCATCTTTCAGCTGGAGGACGTTCTTGATGGCCCGGGAAATGTCATACTCAAGGTTGGTTGCCCGCGTCGGGTCGAGCACTGGGATGACCTCCGTGCTGTCGAGGTAGCTGATCGCCATGCCGATGTAAAATGCATTGTTGAGTAGCTGAATGCCATCGTTGACCGCCAGCTCCTCTGCATCGGTGTCTCGGCGCGGGTTGATTTTTTGCAACTCGAGGTTGCTGCCGGAGTACGCCTTGTATTGATCAAGCAGATCTTCCACGCGAGTACCGTGCTCATTCACGACGACCGGAACGCCCTTCTCGCCTCGTGTGACATAAAATCGTATCTCGAGCCGGCTTGATTCAGAGTCGCCTTCACGCTCCTCGGCCAGGCCGTCGAGCAACTTCTTCGAGCCCTCGGACAGGGTGAACAGGTTGCCCTCGGTTAGGTCGGCTTTTATCTTTAACTGGGCGGTGATGATGTTGAAGGCTATCACGCACAGCAGAATCACCAGCACTCCGCCGATTGAATTCAGGAAAATGGCAAACTTAGTTTCTTTTTTCATGATATATTTTTCGGGGTTGATGTTTATGCGCGAAGCCCGCGAATGATGACGCTCGTGGCGAACAGAGGAAAGCCGATCACAGACAAAAAGTAGATCACTGCCCGGCTGTCAATTTGCCCGTTGTTGAACTGCTCAACATTGGTCATCACGCTGGATGCTGCGACAAACTCAACGATCCAGCGCGGCGCCAGGGGCTCGACGACGTCCGTCACCGGCGGCCAGCCGCACAGCACGAGGAACAGGCAGATCACCACGGAGAGGATGAAGCTAATCACCTGGTTTCGTGTGAACGCCGAGGTCATGCTCGTGATGGATAGATAAGCGCCAGCCAAAAAGAAGCTGCCGATGTAACTGGCGACGATGACGGTGTTGTCGGGATCGCCGAGATAGTTCACTGTGATCCAGATTGGGAATGTCATCACCAGCGCCAGGGTCAGGAACAGCCAGGAGGCGAGGAATTTCCCGATGATGCAGTGCCACAGTGAAATTGGCATGGTCAGCAGCAGTTCCATGGTGCCTAGGCGGCGCTCCTCCGACCAGAGCCGCATGCCAACCGCCGGCACGAGGAACAGGTAAATCCAGGGGTGCCACATGAAAAACGCCTGCAGCGTCGCTTGGTTTCTATCCATAAACTGACCGATCAGAAATGTGAACGCTCCGGTCATTAAAAGGAAAATCACCAGAAACACGTAGGCAACCGGCGAGTTGAAATAACCGGCCAGCTCCCGTTTTGTAATGGTCCAAATGCTTTTCATTGATTCGTTGAATTATTGGGGTTGGGTGTCGGATAGGGTGATGTTACGGAAGATGTCGTCCATGCGTCCCTCCACCTTTTTGATTTCGCTGACCTTCCAGTTGTTTTGCGAGGCGATGTCAAAGATCGCCCGGCCAAGCTCCCCTTCGCTCTCGGCGCTCTTGGGGAAAACGCGGGCGACGACGGTTGGCGGTTTGTCGTTCACGATCGTCACCTTGGACGACTGGATGAGAGAGCTAAGCTTGTCGCGCACTGCGGCGGCCTCGGTGCCGCTAACGGTGACAATGTAGGAGTTGGCCAACTCGGACTTGGCCTTGAGTTCGTTGGGAGTACCGTTGGCGACAATTTTGCCTTGGTCGATGATTATTGCTCGCGTGCAGGCAGCCTCGACTTCCTCGAGAATGTGGGTGGAAAAAATGATTGCCTTGGATTGGCCCATGCGGCGGATAAGCGAACGCACCTCCTGCTTTTGGTTGGGGTCAAGCCCGTCGGTCGGTTCGTCCATGACAAGGATGTCCGGGTCGTGAATGATCGCCTGCGCGAAACCTGTGCGATGACGATATCCCTTCGAGAGGGTGTCGACGCTCTGGTGCCGGACCGACTTGAGGAAGCACATATCGATGGCACGATCGATCGCCTTGGATTTATCCGCGCCGTTGATGCCGCGCACCTCGGCGCAAAAGCCAAGGAAGCCCTCGACGGTCATGTCGGTGTAAAGGGGCGCACTCTCCGGCAGGTAGCCCATCAGGCGCTTG
>CAJWPV010000169.1 GCA_913045395.1 uncultured Verrucomicrobiota bacterium
CCAAGCGCACCCTGCGTGCCGAGCACGATTGGCTCGTACGCCTCGAGCCGCTTGGCCGAGCGGGCCTGCTCGATATCGCGCCAAAACGGTTCGTCGGCGATTTCAAGATTCAGCAGCAGCCGTTGGCGGCCGGTTCGGGCGGTGGCTTCGCGCAGTTCGCGCGACGGTTTCATTGCGCCGTAACGCTGGTCAAGTTCGCAGAGCCTAGTCAAGTCGGCGTCTTGCGCCGCTTTAAATGCTGCCGCCGCCGTGGGCAGTTCCAGCTTCTCCAGGCCGGGAATAACCATATCGTTGATGAAGGCTCGGAAGTCGGCTATGTCCTTGATCAACCCATCCTGCACCGCGCCCTCCATGCCGTATGAGTGTGCGTAAGCGCCGGTCGGGAACATCGAGTCGGAGCTTTGAAGCAGTTGTGGCAGCCACGTGTTCATTAGTCACTTGAGGTCAGCCGTGCGAGTGGTCGTGACTGTGCTCGACACCATGATCGTGCGAGTGGTCGTGACTGTGCCCGGCGCCGTGGTCGTGCGAATGATCGTGACTGTGCCCGGCGCCAACGGAGCCTTTCATCGGCTTAAAAATCTCGTCCTTCAATTCAAATGCCATCCCCATGCTGGTGAACAATTGCCGCACTGCTGGGTCGTCGCCGACGCGGATTTCACCCACAGCAACCTGCACCGGCATGTGGAGGTTGCCAATCTGCCAGCCGGTCTCGGCTGCCTCGATGGCGTTGCCGGACAGGCTGATGGCGATCACCGGCTCTGGCGTCTGCCGGATGCGATAGCAATGGCTTTTCGACTCGAAAAAAATCGCGTCATGCTCAAGCGGCTCGACCAAGTCGAAACCGAAATCAGTGCCGTCACTCGCTTCGCCACGCCAACGGCGCTTCTGCAACTTGAACCGATCGGCGACCAGCTCGACCTCGGGCAACCCGGCTGTGCTTGGCTCGATAGCTTGCCTTATAAGTTGCATCCTAAAACAGGAAATAGCGCTGGGCCAGGGGCAGTTCCGTGGCCGGTTCGCAGGTGAGCAGTTCGCCATCGGCTTTGACCGTGTACGTCTCGGGGTCGACCTCGATTTTAGGCAGCTTGTCGTTGTACACCATGTCGGCCTTGCCAATGTTGCGCGTGTTACTCACCGGCTCGACCCGCTTGGACAATCGCACCTGATCGGCCAAGCCGGCCTCGTGCGCGGCCTTGCTGACAAAAGTCACGCAGGTCTCGAACCTGGCCCGACCGTGCGCCGCAAATTGCGGGCGATAAAAGGTCGGCTGTGGCGTCGGGATGGAGGCGTTCGGATCGCCCATGTTGGCGCAGGCAATCATGCCGCCCTTCAGCACCAGTTCCGGCTTGGCCCCGAAAAACGCCGGCTTCCACAAAACCAAGTCGGCCAGCTTGCCGACCTCGACAGAACCGATCATGTGCGACATTCCATGGGCGACGGCGGGGTTGATGGTGTACTTGGCGATGTAGCGAAGCGCTCGGAAATTGTCTGCGGCGGGATGGTCGGCGGACTCGAGTTTGCCGAATTGCTGCTTCATTTTGTGAGCCGTCTGCCATGTGCGAATGACCACCTCGCCGACACGGCCCATCGCCTGGCTATCGCTCGACATGATCGAGAACGCACCGATGTCGTGCAAAATGTCCTCGGCCGCAATCGTCTCGGGCCGGATGCGCGACTCAGCAAACGCGACGTCCTCGGGAATCTTCGAGTCGAGGTGATGACAGACCATCAACATGTCGAGATGCTCCTCGATGGTGTTGACGGTGAACGGCCGCGTCGGGTTGGTCGAGGACGGCAGGACGTTGGCCTCGCCACAGACACGGATGATGTCCGGTGCGTGTCCGCCGCCGGCGCCCTCTGAGTGGAACGTGTGAATTGTCCGCCCCTTGAATGCCGCGATGGAGTCCTCGACGAAACCGGACTCATTCAGCGTGTCGGTGTGAATGGCGACCTGCACGTCGAGTTCGTCAGCGACGCCGAGACAGCAATCGATCGCCGCCGGTGTCGTGCCCCAGTCCTCGTGCAGCTTGAGGCCAATCGCGCCGGCGAGCACCTGTTCGCGCAGCGGCTCGGCGGTCGAGCAGTTGCCCTTGCCGAGGTAGCCGAGATTCATCGGGTACTCGTCGGAAGCCTCAAGCATGCGGTGAATGTTCCAGATGCCCGGCGTGCAGGTGGTGGCGTTGGTGCCGGTGGCCGGGCCGGTGCCGCCGCCAGTCATCGTCGTGACGCCGCTGGCCAACGCCTCGTCGATCTGCTGCGCGCAGATGAAATGAATGTGACAGTCATAGCCGCCGGCCGTGAGAATTGCGCCCTCGCCGGCGATCGCCTCGGTCGCCGCGCCGATGGTCATCGGGTTGCTCTGGCCGGTCTCGGGATCGACGAACACCGAGCCGAGACCGTCCTGGATGCCCGGGTTTCCCGCGTGGCCAATGCCAACGATGCGACCGCCCTTGATGCCGATGTCGGCCTTCACGACGCCCAGCTTGGCATCGAGAATCAGCGCGTTTGTGACGACCACGTCAAGTGACTCGGCGTCCCTGGCCAGAGGAGACTGCCCCATGCCATCGCGGATGACCTTGCCGCCGCCGAACTTGACCTCGTTGCCGTAACCGGCGCCCTCGGCGATGAGGTCACGCTCGACCTCAATGAATAAATCAGTGTCACCCAGGCGCACCTGGTCACCGGTGGTCGGCCCGTAAATTTCAGCGTACTGTTGTCGGGTAAGGTTCAGTGACATGTCGTACTCTCCCTGGTTATGTGGGCAACGGGCCGTTGACCTTGGCGTTGAGGCCGTGGACTTCACGGCTGCCAGCCAAGGCGACGATTTCGACTTCGCGCGCCATCCCCGGTTCAAACCGAACGGCTGTTCCGGCAGGAATGTTCAACCGAAAACCAAGCGCTTGATCCCGGTCAAACTCCAACGCGGAGTTGACCTCGAAGAAGTGGAAATGACTGCCCACCTGAATCGGCCGGTCACCGGTGTTGGAGACCGGAAGCGTCCGAGTCTCGAGATTTTCGTTTGCCGCGAGCGGTTCCGCCTCTGCAACTCTGATTTCGCCGGGGATCATCGGATGGGATTGTGAACGGTCACCAGCTTGGTGCCGTCAGGGAAGGTCGCCTCGACCTGCACCTCATGAATCATCTCAGGCACGCCCTCCATCACGTCGTCGCGCTTGAGGATGGTTGCGCCGTAACTCATCAACTCGGACACCGACCTGCCGTCGCGTGCCCCTTCGAAAATCTCGTAGGTGATGATGGCGATCGTCTCGGGATGGTTGAGTTTCACCCCCCGGGCCTGCCGCCGCCGGGCCAAGTCGGCGGCAACGACAACCATCAGTTTTTCCTGTTCACGCGGGGTCAGATGCATGGCAAGCGGTTCGGGAAGCCTATGGCTGGTTCATACCTTGAGCGAGCCAAAAACCGCGGCGCCCGGTCAGACGCTCAGGTGCTGCCGTACGATGGCTTCGCTGAGTTGCGGGGTATCGCCATTGGCGACCACCCGACCGCGGTTCATGATGTAAAAATGATCGCCAAATTCCTTGATGAAATCGACGTACTGCTCGACCAGCACCACCGTCATTTCCTTCTCGCTGACGAGTCGTCGTAGCACCTGGCCAATCGCCTGGATGACGTTGGGTTGGATGCCCTCGGTCGGTTCGTCGAGTAGCAACACGCGCGGCTCGCCGACCAACGCACGGCCAATCGCCAATTGCTGCTGCTGGCCACCGGAGAGGTTACCTCCCTGCCGGGCACCCATCTCTTTTAGCACGGGAAATAATTCGTATATCTCCTCGGGAATCGTGCGCCGTCCATCAGTACGGGCTGACAGGCCGACTTCCAGGTTTTCCTTCACTGACAGTCGGGGAAAAATCATCCGCCCCTGCGGGACCAGCGCCAGACCGGACTGCGCCCGCCGTCTCGCCGGCACCTTGCTGATGTCCCGCCCGTCGAGTGTGACACTGCCTTTCGAGGCTTTCTCGAGGCCGACGATGTTTCGCATAAGCGTAGTTTTGCCAACGCCATTGCGGCCCATTACACAAACAACTTTTGCTTTAGGCACCTCGATACTAACGTCGTCCAGAATCTGGACGAGTCCGTAGGAAAAACTGATATGGCTCAAGCTTAACATATCATCTTCCGAGATAGGCCTCGATGACCTCCTCGTTGGCGGTGAGTTCGTCCATCTCGCCCTCGGCGAGGATGCGGCCCTCGTTCAGTACGGTGACTTTGCTGTTGAGTTGGCGGACAAAATCCATGTCGTGCTCGATCACGAGAATGGTATGCTCGTCCTTCAACTCGAGCAGCAATTCGGCGGTGAGTTCCGTTTCAAGATCGGTCAACCCCGCCGCCGGTTCGTCGACCAGTAGCAACTTTGGGCTGGAAAGAATCAGCATGCTGATCGCGAGCCATTGGCGCTGGCCGTGGCTGAGGTGCTTAGCCTCCGTGTGCTGGTCATCCTTCAATCGCACGCGCTCGAGAATCTTCAAAATATTCTCATTCTCCCCCGCACTGGCTGAACGTCCAAAAAACCGTCGCACCTTTCGGCTGCCCGGCAGGGCAAGCTCCATGTTCTCGAACGTGGTCAGGCTGTCGTACACGCGGGGCGTC
>CAJWPV010000170.1 GCA_913045395.1 uncultured Verrucomicrobiota bacterium
CGATCAATCCCGGCAACAGCGGCGGTCCGGTGTTTCAGGATGACAAGGTAGCAGGCGTGGCATTCATGGGGATTCCAGGCTTGGAAAACACCGGTTTCTTCATCCCTCCAGCTGTCATTAACCATTTTTTGGAAGATATTAGCGACGGTCGGAACGATGGTTTCCCCAAGGCGGGCATACGAATTGTCTCGTTACAAAACCCGGCATTCCGTCGCTATCTCGGGCTGGATCCTACCGGCGATGGCGCCCGAATCGACAGCTTGTCTGATTACGCGCAAAAGGCCGGCTTACTCAAGAAAGACGATGTTGTCCTTGAGGTGAACGGCAGCCGCGTCGGCAGTGACGGCACGATCCTGCTCGATGGGAATCGCGTTTACTGCACCGCAGTGCTGCAGAGCGCCCAAAAAGGTCAGCAGTTGAAGATGAAACTGTGGCGCGAACGAAAAGAAATCGAGGTCGCCGTGCCAATGGACATTCACCTTGAGGATGCCAACACGGGAAACCTCTACGACTCGCTGCCGCGTTACTTTGTTTATGCAGGGCTGGTGTTCACGCCGCTGACTCTGGATTACGTGAAGACATTTGGCCGCAACTGGCGGGGCGTGGCCAACCTTGAAATGGTTTACGAACTTTATTACCAGCGGAACGAAAAGCCTGAAAAGGTACGGCCGGAGCCGATCGTGCTGGCTGCCACGATGGCCCACCCGGTCAACGCCGACCTGCGCCTGGTCAACCGAGCCATGATAGATGAGATCAACGGCCGACGCATCGAGAGCCTTGAGGATGTTATCGCCGCGTTCAAAGACAATCCAAAGGATCAACACATGATCAAGTTCGCCTCCGGCACCGTGGAGTGCCTCGACAAGGCCGGTGGCGACAGTGCCAACGCGCAAATCCTCTCCACCTACGGCATCCCCTCCGACCGACGCCTATGAAAACGTATCGTATGACTTTGCTAGCGGTCGGCCTAGTTGCCTCTACGTTTTCGGCACCTGGCGCAGACAGGGGTCCATCGGCAATGCAGCAGAGCATCGTTCGGTTTGATGTCACCCGCAATGACCACAACTTTCGCGTCCCATGGGACAAGCGGGCACAGTCCGTTTCCAAGCTGGGCGCCGTTATTGATGGCAACGAGGTGCTAACCACAGCCCAAGGCCTGGCCAATCACACGTTGGTGCGACTTCAAAAAGGCGGGCGAGGCCGCTGGTTTAACGGCGAAGTCAAGTGGGTAGACTTTCAAGCCAACCTCGCTGTGGTGGGTGTCAGTGACGAGATATTCTGGAGCGATTTGACCCCCATTCAGTTCGCAGAGGCGGATGAACTACGAGACGACCTGCAGGTTGTTCGCTGGCGAGCCGGCAACATCGAGCGGCGGGCGGCGGAATTCAGCCGCTTCACCGTTGCCGACGCCAACTTTAACCAGGCGCCGCGCATCGAACTCAAGGCCAGTTCGGAAATAGAAGGTGCCGGACGGGGGGAACTCATGGTCTCCGGCGCTAAAGTGGTCGGCTTGGTGGCTAGCAAGTCCGGCAGCACCTGTTCTGTAATCCCCGCCCCGTTTATCACCGCCGCGCTCAAGCTCAGGGCTGACGGCAATTACAGAGGCCTTGGGTACTTCGACTTTATTTGGCAACCGGCCTCCAACCCCGCCACCACGGAATTTTTTGAACTTAACGGTCCTGCTCGCGGGGTTCTCGTGATCAAGACTTCCACGCGACCCGGAGCCAAATCTCCACTCAATCTGCATGACATCATTCTCGAAGTGGACGGCTTTCCGATCGACATACAGGGCGACTACCTCGATCCGGACTACGGCCATGTCATCATGGAATACCTCGCCTGCCGGAATAAATGGGCGGGCGACATTGTGAAACTCAAGGTATGGAGGGACGGCAAGACACAGCAGATTGACTACACCCTCCCTAAGGCCGATTTTACCGAAAATCTCGTGACGGACCGCCCCGAGGGAGCCGAGCCGACCTACCTGATTGCTGGCGGACTCGTTTTCGTCCCACTCTCAGCAGAGTACCTCAGCAGTTGGGGAAAGGACTGGCAACGCAACGCGCCGTTTCGACTGGTGTTTTACAACAATCAAAAGCCAGAAAAGGCTCAACGATCCCTGGTTGTCCTCTCGCTGGTGCTTCCTGACTTTTACAACATTGGTTATCAAGAGCGCAACGCGCAAAACCTGGTACTGGATAAGGCGAACGGCCTGCGAATTGACACGCTCAAAAGCTTGGCCAACGCACTTAAATCACCTGAAGACGGCTTCCATGTTTTCGAGTTCAAGAAAGGAAGCGCCCTGCAGAAAATTATACTTGATGCCGAAAAACTGGACGCGGCAAACCAGCGTATCGCCAAACGCTACCGAATCGCCCAGTTTCAAAAACTCCAATAACTCAAAATGAATTCCTGGGTCTCGTCCGCTTCATCGGTGGCTATTTTTGTGCTAGCCCTAGCTCAGGCGTTTCCCCAAAGAACAAGAGTTCAGATTCCTTTCGAGTTAAACGATAAATCGCTGAAACTAACCCAGTGGGCAAAGCAGCCTATGCTGAAAAACCCGGTTGCGTTGAGTTTCGACAATCAAGGCCGACTGTTCGTTGTTGAGACAGCTCGGCGCGGAACCGTCGATGTAGATATTCGGAGCCACAAGGATTGGGTTATCGACGATTTATCCAGTCAAACAATTGGCGATATCCGGCGCTTGTTCCGCACCAAAATGGCCCCATCACTCAGCGAACAAAACAAAGCGTGGCTTCCGGATCGAAACCAGGACGGTTCTCACGATTGGCGCGATTTGACCACCGTCAAGGAGCGCATTCATCTACTTCAGGACACCAACGACGATGGCAAGGCTGACGTGGCAAAAGTGTACGCGGAAGGTTTTAACCAGGAGATTAACGGTGTTATTGCCGGTGTACTGCCTTACAAGGGCGACGTATTTGCCACCATCTACCCTGACGTCTGGAAACTGAACGATGTTGATGGCGATGGATACGCCGACAAACAGGAAGTTTTCTTTCACGGATTTGGTGTTCACGCCGCTTTTGACGGACACGACCTTCACGGACTGACTGTTGGCCCGGATGGCAAGCTGTACTTCTCAGTCGGCGACAACGGCTTCTCTGTTCGCACCCAAGAAGGCAAGCTGTTGCATCACCCCAACACAGGCGGTGTACTGCGCTGCGATTGGGACGGCAGTGATCTCGAGGTGTTTGCTATAGGCCTTCGCAATGTCCAGGAACTCGCCTTTGACGACTACGGCAACCTGTTCTCCGTGGACAACGATGGGGATATCCGTGAAGAGCGTGAGCGTTTTGTTTACATTACTAAGGGCAGCGATTCTGGCTGGAGGCTCAATTGGCAGTTCAAAAAAGGAGGCTGGCCGGAACGAACCAAAACGCCTCAATACTGCCCATGGATAGACGAAAAACTTTGGTTACCACATTGGGAAGGTCAGGCCGCCTACATTACCCCACCGATGAGCGAGTTCTCCGTTGGCCCTGGGGGTTTCAAGTACAACCCTGGCACCGCCTTGAACAAGCGTTACAAGGGCTACTTTTTCCTCTGCGAGTTCCCAGTCCAGAAGATCACTGCGTTTACCACCAAACCACGGGGTGCTTACTTTGAAATGTCAGATGAGCACATCTTCCTATTCGGCATGATGGCCAGCGCAATTAACTTTGGCCCCGACGGCTCAATGTACATCGCAGATTGGGATGGCAAGTGGCAGCCCAATGAACTTGGCAGCATTTGGGCAGTCGATGACCCCGGTATTCGGAAATCTAAAACGCGTCTCGAGGTAACCAGGCTCCTTCGCGACGGTTTCGGCAGTCGCACGGTTCCGTCTTTGTTCAAACTCCTTAGCCATGCCGACCAAAGGATCCGACTCGAGGCCCAGTTTGAACTGGCCAGGCGCAACAGATTTGACGAACTGTTTAATGCCGCAATCGACACCAACGTGCAGCTTCTGGCTAGGGTCCATGCCCTGTGGGGCCTTGGTCAATTGACAATCAGCGATAGACAGGCCAAACGCTTGAGCAGGCAGCTTCCTTTCGGTGACGCCAACTTTGAAATTCGAGCACAAGCCGCAAAGCTTGCCGGCACCTTAAAGATCAAGCCAGTCGCCGGGAGCTTGGTTAAACTTCTAAAAGACAATAACGCACGAGTTCAATTCCATGCTGCCATGGCGCTTGGCCAGGCGGGCAGTCAGTCAACCGTCCCTGCCCTGCTAACCCTACTCGAACGCAATGATGACCAGGACGCCTACATTCGCCACGCAGCAATTATGGGCCTCGTCGGCTCGGCAAGCGCTGGCCAGCTTGCTCAAAATGCCACGAATCCATCTTCGGCCGTTCGCGCCGCATCCGTGGTCGCCTTGCGCCGCCTCAAACATCCTTCCGCCGCCGTGTTTCTGAATGACACAGACGAAAGGGTGCAACGGGAGAGCGTTAGTGCAATCCATGATGACACATCCATTCCAGACGCACTCGCCGAAGTTGCGAATTTGCTCCCGTCTAACACGAGTGACGACGAAGCGATCACGCGCCGCTTGCTCAGTGCCAATCTTAGAGTGGGCAAAAGAGT
>CAJWPV010000171.1 GCA_913045395.1 uncultured Verrucomicrobiota bacterium
GCGCAGCGACTCGTCGGCGATCTGCACGAAGGCGTCGAGCGCTTGGCCAAGTGCGGGCACCAGGCCGCGCTCTTTCAATAACTCGGCCAACACCACGTCTCCCATGCCGAAGCCGAGCGCGGGCAGGTCGGTTCTGCCGCCGGAGACGAGCTTGACCAAATGGTCGTAGCGGCCACCGCCGGCAATGGCGCGGAATTTGCCTCGCTTGTCGAACGCCTCGTAAACCGGCCCGGTGTAGTAGGCCAAGCCGCGGATGATTCGATAGTCGATCTTGATAAAGTTGCCCAGCCCCCGTGCCTCGATGTTGCCGATGATGGCGGCGAGTTCGTCGGTCGCTTGGCCGCTCCCGATGAAGTCGTTTATCTGATCGATGGAGAAACCGAGCTTGGCCAGTTTTTCGCCGGAGACGGCCGGGTCTTCGCGGTCGAGTTTGTCGATGATCTGGTAAAAGTCGTAAGCGTCTTTTTCCTGCCCGTCACCATTTTCAAAAAAATCCTGCCAGGCGCGGCGGCTGCTGAGGCGCACGACGAAGTCGTCGCTCGTCAGCTTGAGGTCGCGCAGGGTGTCGATGAGCAGGGTGATCAGTTCTGCGTCTGCGGCCTGGTTTTCCTCGCCGATGATGTCGGCGTTGAGCTGGAAGTGCTCGCGCAGTCGGCCTTTCTGCTGGCGCTCGTAGCGGAAGAGCTGTGGGATGGAGAACCACTTGATCGGCTTTTTGTAGTTGCGCGTGTGCGAAGCCGCCATCCTCGCGAGGGTGGGGGTCATCTCCGGTCGCAGCGAGATGTCGCGGTCGCCCTTGTCGGTGAAGTTATACAGTTGCCCGACGATTTCATCGCCGCTCTTCTTCGTGTACAGACCGAGTTCCTCGATCGGCGGCCCGTCGTATTCGCGGAAGCCGTAGCGCTCGGCGGTGCCGCGCCAGGTGTCGAAAATGTACCGGCGAAGATCCATGCTCCACGAGTCCGCGGTGGGAATCGGTTCCGGGTAAAAATCGCGAAAGCCGGGGAGTCCTTTCATTGGTTCGTTGGGTCGCTTGGCCAAGCGCTTGTTGAGCTGCTGGCTGCATCGAGCATTTCGCGAACGTCGATCGCCTGCATGCCGGCGGCGAGGATCGCCTTTATGCCCATGTCCGCGTCTTCATACGCCCGGCACTTTTCTGGTGCAACATTGATTCGACTCGCAGCCTCCAGAAAAGTGTCCGGCGCCGGCTTGGGATTATCAACATCCTGGCTGGTAACGATGGCGTCAAAGTAGTGCCGGATGCCGCATTGTTGCAGGATGCCCTCGACAGTTTCGTGCGTGCCGCCGGAGGCCACCGCCATCGGGAGTTTGCCATGGTTGTCGCGGACGATCTGCATGACCTCGGGAATCTCCTTGGCGTTGCCGATCAGTTCCATGTACTTGGCCTCCTTTTGGTATGTCACCGCGTCGGAATCAATCTCGACGCCTTGTTCCTCGGAGAGCATCCGCAGCACCTCGAACGGTGAGACGCCGCCAAGCGCGTAAAAACGTTCCTCGGGAAACACGAGGCCGTGCTTGGCCGTGGTGGAGCACCAGGCCGCGTAGTGGATCGGCATGGTGTCGACGATCGTACCGTCGCAGTCAAAAATAAGTCCTTCGGGTTGCATCAATAAAGCTTTCACTCGAGGGCGGCCAGGCGTTCCTTGAGGTCGTTGGCGAGCAGGGCCGAGACGACCTCATCGATCTGGCCCTCGATGAACGTCGGCAGGTTGTACAGCGTGAGATCGATGCGGTGATCAGTCACACGATTCTGCGAAAAATTGTAGGTGCGAATACGCTCGTTGCGTTCGCCGGTGCCGATCTGTGATTTGCGCTCGGCGGCGTACTTGGCGTGTTCCTCGGCGATCTTCCGTTCCAGTAAACGCGACCGGAGCACCTTCATCGCCTGCTCCTTGTTTTTCTGCTGTGAGCGACCGTCCATGCATCGGACGATCATGCCGCTTGGCTTGTGCTGAATCTGCACCGCTGAGTCGGTGGTGTTCACCCCCTGTCCCCCGGGGCCGGAGGCGCGGCATACGTTGATTTCCAAATCGTCAGGCCTGATGTCGATATCGACATCCTCCGCCTCAGGCAACACGGCGACGGTGACGGTACTAGTATGCACGCGGCCTTGCGTCTCGGTGGCCGGCACGCGTTGCACCCGATGGACACCGCTTTCGAACTTGAGCTTCTTGAAAACGTCCTGTCCCTTGATCCCGAAAATGACCTCCTTGAAGCCGCCTAGGTCGGACACGCTGGCATCCATCGACTGGACCTTCCAGCCCTGCGACTCGGCGTAACGGGCGTACATGCGGTGTAGGTCGGCGCAGAACAGAGCCGACTCCGCACCGCCGGCACCGGCGCGAATCTCAACGATCGTGTCGCGCGAGTCAGACGGGTTCGGCGGGATGATGCCGTATTGCAACTCGAGTCCGAGCCCGGCCTGTTCCGCCTCGAGCCCCGGCAATTCCTCCCGCGCTAGCTCTGCCAGCTCAGAGTCGGCCGGCTCGGCCTGGATCAGTTGCCTGCTGGCATTGATGTCGGCGAGCAGCTTGAGGTAGCGTTCGCCCAACTCGGCCAGTTTTTTCATTTGCGAGTATTCGCGGGTTAACTCGAGAAACTGCTTGTTGTCACTGGCCACATCGGGGGTGCTCAGGGCGCTTTCCAGTTCGTCCCGGCGTTTGCAGAACTGCTCTATATGGGGTAGAAGATTCACGCTCCAAAGACAGAGAACACCCGCGGGCGAAAACCGTTTCACTGCCGCGGGCGAACTGCTGAAAGCTGGCTATAGGCTCTTCTTTTTGCGCTTCTTGTCGGCGCTCTCTTTGGCAGCCTCGCGGGCGGCCTTGGTCTTGGCCAAGCGCTGCTGGAACTTGTCAACACGACCGGCGGTATCAACAAATTTCTGTTGGCCGGTGTAGAACGGATGGCACTCGTTGCAAATGCCGATAAGCATGGTGGGCTTGGTGGATCGGGTCTTGATTTCATTGCCGCAAGCGCAACGAATCGTCGATTCCACATATTCCGGATGTAAGTCTGCCTTCATAAAAAAGGGCAGGCAGACTACCAAGAAAAAGTTAAAAGCCAAGGGCTTTTTAAAGTAAATGCCCATTTTATCCCACAAACCGGGTTTGCACCATTAAAGTGTTACTTCCTTGACTGGCGGAGTTGCGCTGTGCCAAAGCGTGCTTAGGCTACAAGAAATTTCCAAATCCAAGGTAGAAGGCCTAAAAACTTGAAACTACGCCGCGATTGCTCAAGCGGGATTAATCGAGTTTTACAGATTGGCTGGTTTGGGCAGATTCCTCCTCGGCGGCGCAAATTTCCACCGTGCTGAGACCGTCAACCGCAGAGACGCTGGGCGTTTGGTCGGAGCGAATACTGTCGATGAAGTGGGCCAATTCGCCGGCGTAACCATCGGTGCCTTCGCACTTGATTACCTGCTTTTTCTTGCCCTCTTCGAACAGACGCAGCGGCTCGTCTTCTCGGCCGATATCGTAGTCGGCGGTGGCCCGCTCGAAGATGACGCGGTACGACATGTTGAAGCCCCAGCCGGGCGTCATCGCCCAGCTTCCCTCGGCACTGACCTTGGCGCCGCAATCGACCTCGTACTGCGTCAGCACATGATCGATCGCCCCGCTGACCTTGGTGAAGCCGGTCGAGTAAACCGACTTCGGCCTGCCGAAGACGTGTTGCACGAAGTCGGTGTCGTGTACGTGCAGGTCGAACAGCGCGCCGCCGGACGTAGCGCCGTCGAAGTAGATCGCCTGCCCCCAGGCCGGCGGCTCTGCGATTCGCTGAAAATGCGCGGCCTGCACCTTGCCGTAGCGGCCACTATCGACCGCCTCCTTGACCCACGCCCACTGGGGCCAAAAACGCAGGCACATGGCGACCATGAAATGGCCCTTGGCCTGTGTGGCAGCCTCGGCGATCTCCCTGGCCTCGGCGACGGTTCGGGCGAGCGGTTTTTCGCAGATGACATGTTTGCCCGAGGCGAGTGCCGGCTTGGCCATGCGCAGGTGCGTGCGCGTGGGTGTGCAGATGTCGATGACATCGATCGACTCGTCGGCTAGGAGTTCGTTGAAATCCTGATACGCCTTGACTTGGCTCATGTCGAGCTTGACCGGGTCGCCGGAGTCAATGTTGCCAAGCACGTTGGTGAAGTCACCCTTGAGTCGTTCGGGATCGAGGTCGCAGATCGCGCCGATCGTCACGCCTTCCACCTGGCGGTAGGCGCGGATATGCATTGCGGCCATGAAGCCAAGCCCGACGATGCCGATGTTGATGTTGTCGCTGGCCATGTTGTTAAAGTTGGGTGACGAATTCGCGGGCGGTGCGGATGTCCGCCACGCGCTGCTTGTCGGCTTCGCGTTCGATGCAGCAGTGGCCCTCGAAATCGACCTTGGCCAGGGTCGAGAAGAACGCCGGCCAATCGACCTCGCCGGTGCCGACGGTGACTTCCGTGCCCCATGTGCCGGGCTCTCTGGTTATCGTGGCGTCCTTGATGTGGCACTGCTTGAGGAACGGCGCGAGTGTCTCGAGTGCGTCAATCGGATCGCCCTTGCCATACAGGATCATG
>CAJWPV010000172.1 GCA_913045395.1 uncultured Verrucomicrobiota bacterium
CAGGCCCACAGCGTCAAGTTCAGTACCGACCCGAACCAGCGCGGTATCACCGGTGCCAGCTCCGGAGCGATCTGCGCC
Source organism: uncultured Verrucomicrobiota bacterium (assembly GCA_913045395.1). Taxonomy (GTDB): domain Bacteria; phylum Verrucomicrobiota; class Verrucomicrobiia; order Limisphaerales; family UBA1096; genus UBA1096. The sequence goes on from CAJWPV010000172.1 coordinate 79, forward strand.
TTCAATGTCGCCTGGCATCGGCCCGATTCGTTTCGCCGTGTTTACTCAACCATCGGCACTTATGTCGGCCTTCGCGGCGGCAACGAGATCCCGACGCTCATCCGAAAAACCGAGCCGAAGCCGCTCCGCGTCTTTTTGCAGGACGGCGAAAACGATCTGAATATTTACGGCGGCGACTGGTGGGTGGCTAACCAAATGATGCAGCGCGCACTCAAGTTTTCCGGCTACGAGTTGAAACACGAATGGGGCAAGGGCCAGCACAGCCGCAAACACGGCAACGCGATCTTTCCCGACGCAATGCGCTGGCTTTGGCACGAGGACGCTGCCGAGGTGAAGACTCATTACGACCAGTGCCGCAACGAGGCGGTGCGCTTCCTCGAACCGGACGAGCAATGGCAACTGCTCAGCGACGGTCACGGCTGGGCAGAAGGCTTGGCCACAATGCCGGATGGTACCCTGTTTTTTACCGATGTTCCGGCATCGAAAATCTACCACATCGGCACCGATGACAAAGTCGAGTTGTTCGCCGAGAACACCGGGCGCGCCAACGGGCTACGCCTTGGCCCGGACGGTCTGCTCTATGGCGCAGCTAACGGCGCGGGACAGATCGCCGCTTGGAACCCGAAGACGGCCAAGCGCACCGTCATCGCCGAGGGCGTGAAATGCAACGACCTCGTGGTGCGCCACGACGGCACGGTTTACTTCACCAACCCGCCCGAAAACAAAATCATGATGATCCGCAAAGGTTCCGGCCAAGCGGTCAGCGTGGATGACTTCCGCAACCCGAACGGCCTCACGTTGAGCGCCGACCAGACGATGCTGTTCGTCGGCCACTTCCCCGGCCGTTTCATTTACAGCTACACCATCAACGACAACGGGACGCTGGCGAACAAGCAGCAGTACTACTATATGCACGTGCCGCCCAACTCACTGGAGGGGCGCCTCGACGGCATGAGCGTGAGCCGCGATGGCTGGCTAGTGGCAGCCACCGAGTTGGGCGTGCAAATCTGCGATCAGCCCGGTCGCGTGCACCTGATTTTACCCAAGCCGCGCTTGGCCAAGCGCGTGTCGTACACCGCTTTTGGCGGAAAAGATTGGAAGACGCTCTACATCGCCACTGGTAACCGGGTTTACAAGCGCCGAACCAAGCTCATCGGGGCGCAGCCGTGGCAGACCCCGGTCAAACCGCCTCGCCCTCGTTTGTAGGCCAAAACCGGCTGTTTTCAGGCGTTTCAGTGCTATTAACCGTTGACACTCGAAGGTTCGCGAGTATGATTTCGCCCCTTTTTTTGGGGCTAAATGGCCAAACTGACCATCAACGACATAGATTTTCGGGGTAAACGCGTGCTGACCCGCGTGGACTACAACGTTCCCATGACCGAGCAGGACGGGTTGATGATAATCAACGACGACACCCGCATCCTCGCAACCCTGCCGACGCTCAAATTGATGATCAATAGCGGCGCGAAGATCATCCTTACCGCACATCTTGGCCGGCCGAAAGGCGAGCGCGTGCCATCGATGAGCCTCCGCCCCGTCGCCGACAAACTAGCCGGGCTGATTGGCCAGCCTGTCGAGTTCTGCGACCAGTGTATTGGCCAAGCGGCCGGGGATGCGGCAGCCAAGCTCGAAGACGGCGGCCTGCTTCTATTGGAGAACGTCCGCTACCACGCCGAGGAAGAGGCCAACGATGCGGATTTCGCCGGGCAACTCGCCGGCGACGCTGACGTGTTCACGAATGACGCTTTCGGTGCCGCCCATCGTGCACACGCCTCGACTGCCGGTGTGGCCGGCATCATCGCCGCTCGTGGCGGTCAATGCGCAGCCGGTTTGTTGATGGAGCGCGAACTGCAATTTCTCGGCGACGAACTTGAGGCACCCGAAAGGCCATTTGTTGTCATTCTCGGCGGTGCAAAGGTCTCCGACAAAATCAAGGTGATCGATCACCTGCTCGAGAAGGCCGACACGATCCTCATTGGCGGCGCGATGGCGTACACCTTCAAGCTGGCGCGCGGCTTTGCCGTGGGCGATTCGCTGGTGGAGCCGGACAAAACCGGTATCGCCCTGGCCGCGCTGCAAAAAGCCGCGGAACGCGGTGTCGAATTCCTGCTGCCAACGGACAACCTTATTTCACGAATGAACGACGGCGCCTGGACGGATCCGGAAGTAAACAGCGCCGAGGACATCCCCGACGGCAGCGAGGGCGTGGACATTGGCCCCGAGTCGGTAGCCAGGTTTTGCGAAGTAATAGCCGGTGCAAAGACGATTTTGTGGAACGGCCCGATGGGTATCTTCGAGGACAGCCGATTTGCCGAAGGCACCTTCAGCGTGGCCAAGGCCGTGTGCGGGGCGACCGCCAGCGGAGCCAAGAGCATCATCGGCGGTGGCGACAGCGTGAAGGCGTTGAACGAGGCCGGCCTCGGCGATCAGGTCACGTTTATGAGCACCGGTGGCGGCGCAAGCCTAAGGTTTCTGGAGGGCAAAGAGCTGCCCGGCGTCGCGGCATTAACCGACAAGTAGTTTTTCAAATGGATAAGGAACGCAAACTGATCATTGCTGGCAACTGGAAGATGAACAAAACCGTTGCCGAGTCTCTCGACTTGGCTAACGGCTTGGTCCGCGAACTCAAGGATGTAACGGAAGTAGACATCGCCATTTGCCCGCCTTTCACCGCGCTGAGCGAGGTGTCCAAAGTGGTCATCGACTCCAACATCCGGCTGGGAGCGCAAAACATGAGCGAGAACGACTACGGCGCCCACACTGGCGAGATTGCCGCTGGGATGCTCAAGGAATTTTCCGCCAAGTACGTGATCCTCGGCCACTCAGAGCGGCGTCAATACCAGCGCGAGTCAGATGAATTGGTCGCAGCCAAGGCCAAGGCCGCCCACGAGGCCGGCCTGAAACCGATCGTCTGCGTGGGAGAACAGCTCGAGGATCGCGAAAGTGGCCGCACTGAAGAGATCGTCGGTTCGCAAGTCCGCGGTAGCGTGGCAGGCTTGACCGCGGACCAAATGGAGGGCACGGTCGTTGCCTACGAGCCGGTCTGGGCAATTGGCACTGGCAAAACAGCCACGTCCGCCCAAGCGCAGGAAGTGCACGCGTTCATTCGCAACCTGCTGGGCGATATTTTTGACGAGGACACGGCCGTGCGTGTGCGTATCCAGTACGGCGGCAGCGTCAAACCGGACAACGCACGAGAGTTGATGAGCCAAGCCGACGTGGACGGAGCCCTTGTGGGTGGTGCCTCGCTGGAGGTGAGAAAATTTTCCGAGACTATCCTGAACTCGATCTGACAAACAAGAACCGAAACTATGAGTTACCTGATTGGAATATTGACAATCGTCCTTGTCCTGAACTGCTTCTTACTCGTACTGCTGATCCTGATTCAGCTGCCGAAGAAGGAGTCCGGCTCCGGCCTAGCCTTCGGTGGTGGCGCGATGGATATGGCACTCGGTGCCGGCGCAGGGAACGTGCTGACCAAGCTCACCAAGATTTCCGCTGCGCTTTTCCTATTGCTCTGTCTGGTGCTTGCCATCATCGGTAATCCCGGCAAGAGAGACATTAGCCAGCGCATTGGCGCCCAACCACAATCGCCGGCGATCCCAAGCGCGACCACTGGTGCCGAAACCGATGCCACGCAGGTCCAAGCCGAGGTGAGCGGCAAGATAGATGACACCCTGGCTGGCTCTGCTGAAACCCCGGTACCCACAATCCCCAAGGCAGCCACGCCTCCGGCGATCCCGGAGAAACCGGTAGAGACACCAACCGCTCCACCCAAGGGCGAGGAGAACAAATAAACGAAGCACCATGACTTTCAAAGGCGTTCCTATGCATCGGCTGGGAACGTTTTTTTTATGCATTGGACTGCTTAGCCAAACGGGCTGTTTTCAGCGGCACGATCCGGCGGACTTCATCGTCATCAACGGCCCCGACCCTGAATCGCTTGATCCGGCGATCATCACCAGCCAGGCGGACGGACGGATCGTCTCCGCGATGTTCGAGGGGCTAACCCGCTTCAACGCCATCAACGCCAAGGCTGAACCGGCCTTGGCCAAGCGCTGGGAAGTTAGCAAGGACAGCACTGTGTACACTTTCCATCTGCGCGATGGCCTCAAGTGGTCCACCGGCGGGCAGATCACCGCGCACGACGTGATTTACTCGTGGCGCCGTGCCATCAATCCCGCCACCGCCAGCGACTATGCCGGGATGCTCTTTCACATCAAGAATGCCGAGGCCATCAACAGTGGCAAAATCACCGACCTCAGTCGGCTCGGAGTACGGGCGGTCGACGAGAAAACCGTACGCGTCGATTTGATCGGCCCCACCCCGTTCTTCCTCGAGTTGTGCGCGTTTTGGACACTTGCCGTCGTCCCGGAAAAGGCGATCTCGCAGCACGGCGATAGTTGGTGCCTCCATCAACCGCTGCCGGTGAGCGGCTCGCATACGCTCG
>CAJWPV010000173.1 GCA_913045395.1 uncultured Verrucomicrobiota bacterium
CATCGATTTCATCGACCAGTTGTTTTCGACAAAACGCACCGCCAAGTAGTCGAGCAACTCGGGGTGGGTTGGGTGTTTGCCGGTCGCGCCGAAGTTGTTCATCGTGTGCACGATGCCAGTCCCGAAGAGGTGATGCCAAATGCGGTTGACCATCACGCGAGATGTGAGTGGGTTGTCCGGTTGAGTTAGCCAACTAGCAAGTTGCAGGCGGCCGCTGGATCGGCTGCCGATCGGGTAGGCCTTCACGTGATCCAGCACCTGAAGGAAGCCGCGTTTCACCGATTGGCCTTGGTTTCGAATCTCGCCACGATGCAACAGGCGCGTGTCGCCAATTTTGCCGTCGCGCACGCCCATCGCATAATCGGCATCCGGCGTTTTCTCTTCGAGGTCTTTAATGTTCGAGCGGAGATCCTTCAGTGAACGACTAAGGTTCCGCATGCGGGCTTTGTCGTCCCCGGTGGCTTTCTTTTTCAGCGTTCGCAAATCCTTCATCTGGTTTTGCATGCCCGAGAGGCGGCGCTTGGCCTTGCGCAGCTTGTCGTTGTGAGTGCGAACTTTTTCTGCCCGATTGGCGTCGTTGCTGGCGATGGCGTGCAGGTCGGACGGCTGGCGATTGCCCTTGCCATTCACGGTGCCGTAAAGCGCATCGGTGCTGCGAAAGATGCCGGCCATCGCGTAATAGTCCCTGGTTGGGATGGGGTCAAACTTGTGGTCGTGGCAGCGGGCGCACGAGACGGTCAGGCCAAGGAACGTCCGTGTCGTCGCGTCGATCTGCTCGTCGATCACGTCGAGTTTGAAAAGCACCTTGTTGCCTTGGTTGAGAGGTTTGGGGCCAAGCGCGAGGAAACCGGTCGCAATGAGTTCTTCGTCGGTGGATTTTCGTTTGTCGCGACCGAGCAGATCACCGGCAACTTGTTCCCGCACGAACCGTCGAAACGACTTGTCGTTGTTGAACGAGTTAATCACGTAGTCGCGGTAGCGCCACGCATGGGGGTAGGTGAAGTTGCGCTCCATGCCGTTGGACTCGCTATAGCGTGCGACGTCGAGCCAATGCCGTCCCCAGTGTTCGCCGAAGTGGGGCGATCGCAGTAACTCATCGACGACCTTCTCGTAGGCGTTCGCCGACGTGTCGCTCAAAAAGCCGGCAACTTGTTCTGGCGAGGGAGGCAGGCCGATCAGGTCAAAGTAAGTTCGGCGGATGAGCTCGCGGCGAGTGGCATCGCGCACCGGTGACAGGTTGTTCGCCTCCAGCTTGGACAGGATGAAGTGGTCGATCTCGCCCCTTGGCCAGGCGCTGTCCTTGACCAGCGGGGTATTCGGATTGGCCGGCGGGATGAACGACCAAAACTTGCGGCCGGCCTCGAGGTCGATTTTACTTTTGACCGGGTTGCCGCCGTTGACCACTCGCGGGTCGGGCGCGCCCATCCTGATCCACTCGGCAAAGTTGGCGGCGACCTGCCGGGACAGCTTGTCGCGGGGCGGCATTTTCAGTTTGCCAACTTGGCGGATCGCCTGCAGTAGCCGGCTCTCGGCCGGTTTGCCAGGGACGATCACCGGGCCGGATTCGCCACCGTTGAGCACGCCCTGCCTCGAGTCTAGAAACAGCTCCCCCTTGAGATTGCGGGCATCGGCCGAGTGGCACTGGTAGCAGTTGTTCGCCAGCACCGGGCGGATGTTTTTCTCGAAAAACGCAATGCCCGCGGCGTCCGCCACGGCGGCACCCGCTTGGCCAGGCGCACCCGCCGTGGCGAGCGCCACGCCCAAGGCGCTGATTTTCCATGTGATTCTCAAAAACACAGCCGAAAAAAGTAACGCCCCATTCCGCCCGAATATTCACCAAAAGGCAACTCTGTTTTGCGCCAATTTGTCCCGCTCGGGACTGGCGAATTGACGGGGCTTGGCCTAGTTGCCACACTCGCTACCCCTGTGCCCGAGACGCCACAACTCCGTATCCTGCACGTCGATGGCGACACGTTTTTCGCCAGTTGCGAGATTGCCATGGACGCGTCGCTATCGGGGCGGCCGGTGTGGGTTGGCGGCGGCCGCAAGGGCGACGGCATCGTCATCGCGGCCAACCGCTTGGCCAAGCGGTTCGGCATTAGGACCGGCACCGCCTGTTTCGAGGCTAGGCGCCTCTGTCCGCACGGTGTATTGGCCAAGCCGCACTACGACGACTACCGGCGTATCTCTCGCAATATGTTTCGCGTGATGGAGCGCTACACCCCGACGCTGTTGCCGGCGTCGATCGACGAGGGTTTTTTAGATCTTACCGCGATGGAGCGCTACGTCTGGCGCAAGCCGTCGTCGTCGGAGTACGTGAACCGGCTGCGCGAGGAGATCGAGCGAACGGTCGGCATACCGGTGTCGGCCGGCTTGGGCGGCTCGATGTGGGCCGCCAAGTTGGCGACCAGCGCCGCCAAGCCGGGGTTCTGCGAAATACTGCCGGGACGCGAGCGGGAGTTTTTGGCCGACCGGCCGCTGAGCGAACTCACCGGCTGCGGCAGGCGGCGTGAACGCGCGCTGGCCGCGCTCGGTGCGCACACGTTCGGTGACGTGGCCCGTATGCCGTCGATGCTGCTGCGCAAACGCTTCGGCATCTGGGGGCAACAGTTGTGGCTGTTTGCCCGTGGCGAATGGACCGAGCCGGTCGAGGTCGATGTCAAGGACCGCACCACCATCTCCAGCAGTACCACGTTGCCGGTTGATGAGCCGGACTACGACGCCGGGCTGATTTTTTTGCTGAGCGAAGCTGCGAGGCTGACCGGCCAGCTCCGGCGTGAAGGCTTGCAGGCGCGCGAGTTGTTCGTGTCGATTCGGTTCAGCGACTTCGAGCGGACCGGCAGTCAGCATCGGTTTCAGCATCCGCAGTTTCGCAACTCGGTCATTAGCGAAGTCATGGAGCAACTTTACTGGGACGCCATGCGCGGCGCTCACAAGGCGATCCGGCAAATCTGCCTCGGCTTTTCCAACCTGCAGCGACTCGACACCCAGCCGACCCTGTGGGGCAGCACGGACGCCGAGCGCTGGGGCGCAATCGACCATGCCCTGCAAGTGCTCGAGCGGCGGTTCGGCGAAAATGCCATCATGACCGGCGCCCAGTTCGCCCTCAAAAAACAGAACGATTTTTTTGAAGTTCCCCCGGCCAAATGCCCCTTCGGCCCCCGGGAAGCCACGCTAACTGAGCCGGTGAAACTGAATCCCAAAGAAGCCAGGCGCTACCTCAAGACTTTGGCCAAGCGTTGAAAGACAATGAAGGATGCAGATGCCATTGTGATCGGCTCCGGGGCGGGTGGGATGGCCGCGGCAGTGGCTCTTGCCAGGGCGAACAAAAGAGTCATGGTGTTTGAGCAGCACTATTTGCCCGGGGGATGGTGTCACTCGTTTCCAATGGGGGGGTACCAATTCAGTCCTGGTGTCCACTACATTGGCGATTTGGGTCCCGGAGGCAATATGCGCCAGATTTATGAGGGATTGGGCGTAGCCAACGATCTTGTTTTCCTTGAGTTGAATCCTGACGGCTACGACCACGTGCACATTGGCGATGAGCACTTTGACATTCCAAAGGGGCGGGAGGTGTACGCGGAACGCCTGAAGTCCCGATTTCCGAGCGAGGCCGATGGCATAGACCGGTATCTGGCAACATGCGCACGGATCTCAAATCAACTTTCCGACGACTTTGAGATCAGGACCTTTGGTGGTGCCATTAAGGCTGGTTGGCGGAAGAGGGATGTTATTCTTCAGGGGCTCCTGCCCCTGGACCGGTTCCTGGACCGGTTCACCAAGGATCCCCTGTTGAGGGCAATTCTAACCATCCAATCCGGTGATCACGGGGTTGGGCCACGCAGGGCACTCACGGCGATCCACGCTGCCGTTGCGTCGCACTACTTCGACGGAGGCTGGTACCCTAAGGGCGGCGCCAAGGCCCTGCCTAGAGCGTTCATCAAGGAACTTCGACGATGTGGCGGCGAGATTAGTGTCCGCACTGGCGTGAACCGAATCCTCATTGAAGGACATGGCAGTACAAAGAAAGTGGCCGGCGTGCAATTGGAGAGCGGTGAGCAGATTCTGGCTCCGCTAGTGATTTCCAATGCAGACCCAGTTGTAACCTACGGCAAACTGGTGGAACCCGAACACCTGCATCCTAAGATTAATCGGCATTTGAGGCGCACCAAATGGTCGACCTCTGCCTTGTCACTCTTTCTGGCAGTGGACATGGACGTCAGGGCAGCCGGCTTGGACTCCGGCAACTATTGGTGGAGCAAGACTCCCGATATCCAGGCCAACTACGATATCGCTGCCAACCCGGATCTGGATGAGTCGAAGGAGTTGCCAGGCACATTCCTGACTTGCACAACATTAAAGGATCCATCCAAGCGCGCCCACGGCCACCATACCATGGAGGCATTCTCGTTTGTTTCCTGGGAGGCATTCAGGCGATGGGAGAACACGCGCCAGGGGGACCGGTCAGAGGAATACAAAAAATTCAAGGAGAACCTCACAGGCCGGATGTTTGAAGCGTTGGAG
>CAJWPV010000174.1 GCA_913045395.1 uncultured Verrucomicrobiota bacterium
GACGCTGAAAATCGAGTTCAAGAACCGCGCCCGCGAGTTACTCGACCTGCTGCTTGACGATGACTCGCCAACCGGCGGTCAAATCGGCCAGTTCATCGACGAGCATGCGCGTTTCATTAATCCGCCGGGCGCCCCGTTGACTTTTGTTGATGTTGATCAGTTCATGTGGAATTACCATCCTCGAACAGCTGGTAGTCATCGTGGGCAGTTTTATGTTTCGCCGAAGAGCCAAAACAACCGCGGCGGCACGTGGACGCGACGGCTCAAGAGTAAGGATCACGAGGGCATGATGCAGCACATGCTCGAGTTTATGACCGATACCGACACTGGGCGATGGAGCATCGGTGACGGTGATCCGCACGGCTACGGCTACAACTATCTAGAGTACGAGGCTAGGTTCACTGACATACCTGGGACGCCGACGATCACCCATGTCGGCCCGAACGGTTTTCCGTTGAACGAGCTGCGGTTCAAAAGCACTTCCTTTGCACCGGGTCGGTCAAGCAACAGTAGCAAGTTCACCGGCATCCAATGGCGGCTGGCGGAGGTGTCCAATCCAAAGACGCCGTTTTTCGAGCTTGGCCAACCGTGGAAGTACGAGGTCAACCCGGTTTGGAAACTGGAGGCTGATGAGTTCGTCGGAACCGTGGCTGTCCCGCAAACCGTCATCCGCAAGGGTGGCACTTATCGCGCCCGCGTGCGGATGCGCAACGGCACGATGGCGTGGAGCCACTGGTCGTCGCCGGTAGAGTTCGTCGCCGGCGAACCAAATCTGGGCGACCTTCACGCGGGTCTGGCATTCAACGAGATCATGTACCACCCACTTGGCCAAGCGGACGTGAGCGCCGGCGATCTGGAGTTTCTCGAGTTAAAAAATGTTGGCGAAACGACGCTGGACTTGGGCGGCCTGTTTTTCACGAGTGGCATCGAGTTTGTTTTTCCCGAGGGAAGCATCCTTGCGCCTGGTGAGCTTTTTCTAGTCGGCAAAAACCAAGCCGCGCTGCAAATCCGTTATCCCGGCTTGGTTGTTGATGGAGTCTTCGATGGTAGGCTGGCCAACGAGGGGGAGACGATCACGTTGTCGGCCGGGATCGGCGCACCGGTGCTAAGTGTCACTTATGATGACGCCGCGCCTTGGCCGCAGCATGCCGATGGCTTGGGTTTGTCGTTGATTCTAGATACCGACAGTGAGCTTGGTTTCCGAGTCGGCAAAATTCCCGGAGGCAGCCCAGGCAGCGACAATTCCGGCTTGGCAAAACCGGCGGATGACTTAGTCCTGACCGTGACGCGCTTGGGCAATGGCATGCTGCGGGTGAGTTTTACAGGAGTGCAGGGTCGGAGTTATTCCCTGGAAGCCAGCCTGGCGCTTGATCAAGAGTGGCAGTCCTTGAGTAATTTTTTTCCAAAAACGAGCGCAAAGGTGTCACGCACGATCTCTCCGCGGGTTAGTCGTGAGAGGTTCTTCAGGCTGGTGACGCCAGCCAACCCGTAGCGCGCGAATGCGGCTTACAACTCGTCTTTCGATTGGATGATTTTCCCGACGAGGCCGTACTCTTTTGCCTCCTCCGGGGTCATCCAGAAGTTGCGGTCGGTGTCTTTGGCAATTGTCTCGATCGGCTGGCCGGTTTGGTCGGCAAAAATCTGGTTAAGCCGCTCGCGCATCTTAACGATCTGTTCCGCCTCAATGCTGATGTCCGATGCCTGGCCACCGACGCCGCCGCTGGGCTGGTGCAGCATGTAACGGGTGTTCGGTAGGCTGAAGCGATCCTCGACCGGCGGGGCGGCGTAGATGAGCGCACCGGCGCTGGCGACCCAGCCGGTGCCGACGACTTTTACGCGCGGCTTCACGAACTTGATCATGTCGTGAATGCTGTCACCCGACTCCACGTGGCCACCGGGTGAGTTGACATACACCGTGATGTCGTCGTCCGACTCGGAGGCGAGTAGTTGCAGTTTGGTGCAGAATTCGCGGGCTACCTTCTGGTTGATCTCGCCGTACAGCATGATCGTTCGCGACTTGAGAAATAGTTCCTCAAGTTTGCTCATTGAATCCTTATCGTCTTTTTTATCCTTGCTCATCGTGGAGACACGCGACGTGCGCCGCGCGAGGCCGGGAGATTGAGTGCAAGCCGCTCCGGTGTAAAGCGGGAATCAGCTATTACCGCTCCGCAGTAATTCGGCGGGAAGTATCGGGGTGGCACCCTTTCGGGAGGCGACGAAGGCCCCGAGTCGGTTGGCCAGGTCGGCCGTCTTTTGCAGTGGCCAGTCGCGAATCATACCGTGCAGAACCGCTGCGCTGCACGCATCACCGGCGCCGACCGAGTCGGCGTTTGGTTCGAGTTCGAATTGTGCCGCCTGGCCAAGCACAATCGAGTCGGTGGTGTGCAGTGCAGTGCCGAGTTTACCTCGTGTCAGTACGAACAGGTCGAGTTCGAATTGATCGATGAGCCTTGGAATGGGCTCTGACGTTTGGCCGAGACCGAGGAGTGAGGCGACAATCGTCAGTTCCTCTTCATTCATCTTGACGATCGAGGCGGCGCGGAAACTGGTCTTAAGCACCTCAACAGAAAAGTAGTCCTGGCGAAGGTTTAGATCGAGCAACCGGACTGCTTGAGTGGCCGTATTGACGAACTGTTGAATTGTTGAGTGGGCTAGTTCTGTACGTTGTGACATGGTGCCGTAACAAACTGCATCACAACGTCTGGCCAAGCCAGCCAGTGAATCATCCCAAGAGAGCCGATCCCAGGCGACATCGCGGATAATTTCGTATTCCGGCTCGGTTCCATGCAGTGTGATTTTGACGGTACTGGTTGGAGCGTCGGGATCGATTTGAATGAACGAGGTGTCTATTCCGCGTGAGGCCAGTTCGCCGAGCAACGCTTGGCCAAGTGTATCACGGCCGATGCGACTGACTACTATTGCCGCGTTGCCTCCGATAAGGGTTCCGAGTTGGTGAGCTTGTACAACGGCGTTAAGAGGAGCGCCGCCAAGCTCTGGGCCACTTGGCAGCATGTCGTAAAGCGCCTCACCGAGCCCGACGATCATTGGGGGTGAGTCGCTCATCGGAGCGTCGAGGCTTGCAACAGCACCGGGCGCGGCTTGGCGGTCCAAAATGAAAAGCCCTTGAGCCGTAGCGAATAATCCGGCCGAATCTCGCGCAGCCACGCGATCATCCGTTCGGCGTGGTCGTCCACGTGATAGGTTGTAATGGCGAGTTGCGGTGCGCCGTTGCGAATCTGCTCCCTAGCACCGAGCAATACGTCCAGATCGGCACCTTCAGCGTCGGCCTTGATGAGGTCGTCCGGGCCAAGTACAAGGTGGTGGCTGCGGCAGTAGTCGTCGAGGGTTGTGACCGGCACGGCGTCAGCGTGCGGTTCGCCGCTAGGGAGGTATTCGAGGTAACCGGCGTCCGGGTTCTCACCGGTGACCATTCGCGCCCGGCCGGTCTGGTTGCCGACGCCACTACGTTCAATGGCGATGTCATCGTCCAGGTCGTTGGCCTCGGCGCCGCGCTGTAGCAGTCCGGCCATCCGCTCGCTTGGCTCAAAACAGACCACTCGCCTGACCAGGCATTTCTTGAGCGTGCGAAATGCAAATAGCCCCTCACACGCGCCGACATCCAGCACGATGCTCTCCGGCGACAGGCGGATGGGTGTGGTGGTGTAGTGGTGTGGGTTGGCTGTCGAGAATTCCTGCTCGATGACAAAGTACAGGTTTTGATCCGGCTCGCTTGGCCAGAAAAAACTCAACCCGCTATCGGCCAACCGCACCTGCCAGGCATCGCCGGCCTGGGTGATCTGAGCCTCGTTGGCGAGGCGTCTGGCTGCTGCGATGCTGTGGAAGCGCGCCGGAAGAATCACCCTGTTGGCCTGCATTCGCGCGTCGGCGAGGGCGAAATTGCCATGCAGTTTTTGTTGGCGACGCCACTCGCTCCAGCAGCGAATTGATTGGGTGATGGGATTCTTCACAACTCAGCCGAAAGGTGAGAACAGGCAAACAGGGGTTGCCACTGCGGGGCTCTGGCCATACGGTTCGCGCCTGGCGGAATCGGTTGGCCGCCGGTCTGGATCGATATGTACATGCGCCTTCGCAGTCTGGTGATCTCCCTCTATAACGCGTTGTTTGCGCGTGCCGTGGAGAAGCTATTTTTTCACCAACTCGTCACCAAGACAAACAACTTCGGCAAGAGCAACTGGCTCGGCAAGCCGATCTGGCAGAACACCTTTGACCTCTGGATCGCGCAGGAGACCATCCACGACGTGAAGCCGTCGCTCATCATCGAGTGCGGCACGAACCGCGGCGGCTCGGCCTATTTTTACGCGCAGTTGTTCGACCTGATGGGCTCCGACGGCCGGGTCGTGTCGGTGGACATCGAGAAACTGCACGACCTGTCGCACCCGCGGGTGACCTATCTCGTCGGCAGCTCGGTGTCGGACGAGATCGCCGGGCAGATCCGGGCGATGGCCGAGGCGGCGACCGGGCCGGTGCTGGTGATTCTCGACAGCGACCAC
>CAJWPV010000175.1 GCA_913045395.1 uncultured Verrucomicrobiota bacterium
CTGATCTCCTCTTCCAAGTCCTGAAGACGTTTACGAAAATGCTCAATGCGATCGGCGTTCACGAATAAATGGAAGTGTGGTTTGCGGGGAAAAGAAGTGGTCGGGATGGAGAGATTCGAACTCTCGACCTCCTGACCCCCAGTCAGGCGCGCTAACCAGGCTACGCTACATCCCGAACCCGGCAGCGGTGATCGTAGTGGTTCGGCGGTTCATTTCAACGAAAAAGAATTCGACTCTAATTTAAGCTACTTTTTAGGTTCCGATTTCGGCTTGGGCTTTACTGTTAACCACAGATGGTCGATCGAGTTGATCAACCGCTCGCCACCGGCTTTGTCCATGCCTATGGGCGTAGTTGCCTTGTAACTCGTCGCCGTTCCAGGCTCAATGACGAGCAGGGTCACAGGGACGTTGGCCGGCTTGGCCGACTCTGCTGCCACAAATACAACCTTCACCGCCCCTCCCTTTTCGGTTGCCGGAATCTGTGTGCTCACGCCCTCGGGCAAACCCTGCACCACGACTGCAGGTGTTCCCTTGTAGCCATTGGCAAAGCCGATTGTCACGGTCGCCCCGGCGCTTTTACCCGCTTCCAACACGAGTCGATCCGGCGTGAAGCTTGCGTTGAGGCCCGGCGTGACCCGGTCGATTTCCAGCCTGTAAAAATGCGCGTTGCTTCCGGAGCGGATGAGGTCGCTGACAGCAAGGTGATATGTCCCGTCCGCTGGCACAGTCCAATTGAGCATGGCGTCCTGCCGTTTACCGGAATCGTCGTCCCGGGCGAGTTGCTTGCCTTTGGCGTCCTCTATGCACAACACAGGGTCGAGCGCAGAGTTGAACTCTGAGGCCCGCAACCGCAGGCGCAACTTTTCACCCTTCCCTGCCTCGAAGCCGAAACGATCCTCATCGTCGGCCTGGCTGATGCGCCCGTGAATCGCGCTTGGCCAAGCGAGGGTGAGAGCAGAGTCGTTCGAGTTGTTCGGCTCCGTTTCACGGTGGCCCGGCAGACGGCCGACGACCACGGGAACAGGCGCAGCCAAGCTGTTGGCCCCGACCCAGGTGGTGCTGTCGGCATTCGTTGCCACCACCACAGCCGCCCTAGCAGCCTGGTGTTTTTCAAACCCCCAGCCGACGAGATGTACTGGCGTTTTGCCGCCACGCTCAACACCGAGCGGATAGGTGTTCCGCGCAAACGGCCCGGTGCTGATCGTCATCCTGTAAACCGTGTGCGCACTACCGTGGAATCGCGCGGAGGCGTTGAATGGAAAAACCAAGCCAGCGAATGTCAGCGCGTACGTACCGGTCTTCGTGGCTTGCCAGACCAGCAGCGGATCCAGATTTTGGGTGTCCGGCGCGAAGGCCACCTTACTGCCGTTTTCGTCGTGGAGATGTAGGAACGCATCGACCGGAGAGTCGAGCGAATAGGCATAGCACTGCGCCACAACCCAGTCGCCTTTGTTGGCACGAAACATAAACGCATCGACGTCGCCGCTTTTGTCAAGGCGACCGTTGACGACAACCGGGGTTTTTTCGAGGAACTGTCCGACGTCAAGTTTGTCGTTCGGTTCGATCTCGGCAGTCTCATCCGCCAAGCCTACGAAGAATATCCGAGGTTGCGAAGAACCGTCGATGTTATAAAACCGAACCAAGTGCGGCCCGACCGGCGTGTCGGCGGTAATGGTGGTTTTGTAGACGCCCTTCTTGTCCTTGATCGGCTCGAACTTGATTCCGGGATGGCTCGTCCATACGGCGCCTGGCCAAGGTGCGGGGGCTTCGGCTGTCGTAAGCTCAAACGTCGAACCCAGTTTTCCGCCAGCGGGAAAGATGCTGGTGATGGCAGGCGACTTGGAAAGGCCGCTTGGCCAAGTGGAAAAAAAATAGAAACCCACAGCCAGCGCTGCAACGAAACGAAGGCGCCTCACCCGAACAACTCCTTGATTGGCGTGCCGCCCTTGACGATAGGCAGTGGGCGTCCAGTGTTAGTGTGAAGTATCTTGTGGGGATCAATCCCCATCTTGGTGTAAAGCGAGCAGGCAAAATCCTCGGGCGAATAAATGTTTTCGGCGGCGTAATAACCTTTCACGTCAGTCGAGCCGATGATCTGACCCGGCGGCACGCCGGCCCCGGCAACGAGCACAGACATTGCATGCGGCCAGTGGTCGCGTCCTCCATCTTTATTGATCTTTGGAGTGCGGCCGAATTCGCCGAGCATTAACACGAGCGTGTTGTCAAGTTGACCGCGACCGTGAAGATCGTTGATCAGTGCTGACATCCCGGTGTCAACCATTGTGATTTTCTTTTTGAATCCATCCTCGAATATCTTGCTGTGATGATCCCAGCCACCGTTGTAAACCGTGACGAACGACACACCGACTCCGGTCAATCGGCGCGCCAGCAGCAGGCGTTGACCAAAGTCGTTTCGGCCGTATCGATCGCGAACTTTTGCCGGTTCCTTTTCCACATCGAACGCTGCCTGAGCCTCGGGCGATGAAACCAAGTCGATGCCCTGCTGGTAAAAACCATCGAAATCCACTGCCGGATCACCGGCCGCGGCATCGGCGATTCGCAGCATGCGATCGAGCGACTTGCGCAGCTTGAGTCTTGTGTTAGCTCTGCCCTCGCTGATGCTCTTGGGCAGCACAACATCGCGAACGCGATACCCTTTACGGTTCGGGTCACCGTCGATGACAAACGGCGCGTGCTGGCCTCCGAGAAAATGCGGCCCTGCAGAGCGGGACTTGCGAGGCAGCGTGGCGTATGCCGGCAGGCCATCGCTGATTCCCCGCAGATGCGACACCATCGAGCCGAACGACGGATGAAACGACACGGACGAGCCGCAGTTCACCGGCACCGGTGTCGGCGAGCCGGTCATCATGTAGTGGTTTCCGCCGCCGTGATTGGGGTCCTTGTGGCAGATCGACCGGATGACTGCCATCTTGTCGAGCGTTTTGCCCAGCTTCGGCATCGTCTCACAGAACGACACGCCCGGCACGTTGGTCGGGATGGGCTTGAACTTGCCGCGCACATCGGACGGGGCGTCTGGCTTGGGGTCGAACATCTCATAATGCGTCGGACCGCCGTCGAGCCAGACGAGGATGCAGTTCACCTGATCCGGGCTTGCCTTGCCAGAGGCCCGGGCAGCATCGGCCCGCAATCGCAACAAGTCGCCCATCCCAAGGCCAAGCACGCCGCCGACACCGAGTTGGATGAAATCCCGGCGTGCGATCCCCGCACAATTTGTGTTTAGCGCATTCATTCTGTTTCAGTGATTAAAGACAAACTCGGCCGAGTTAATCAAGGCCCACATGAGATCCTCGACCGCATGCTGGCGCTTGGCTCCTTCCGCGGCAAACGCCTCGACTGCCACGGCCTTCTCGTCAGCGCTTGGCCAACGAGAGTAGATCGAGAGATACAGTTCATCGATAATTCGCCCGGGCAACAGCTCCGCCTGGCCAAGCTTGGCGGCGCGGCCGTTCTTGTCCGCCAACTTGGCCTGCAGCGTCTCGGAATTCATCAGGTGCAGCGCCTGCACCATGCTGGGCCGATCGTCGCGCTCCACCGGACAGTTCCGGCTGGGGTTGGGCAAGCCGAACGACTCAAGCATCGGCGAGTCCATGATGGTCGTCCACAACTCAGCCGTCCGGGCGTCCTGGCGGAGGTTGTCATAACGGCTCCCGACTCCGCATACCTGCACGAGGATGTCGTGCAGGTTTTCCGCCGAGAGCCGACGACGGTAGAAGCGCGAAAAACTGCCCTTGTCCTGCGCGTTGGTCTTGTTGGGAATCGAACTGATCTGATAAAGCCGCGAATTCATGATCCGCCGCATCAGGCTCTTGAGATCGAAACCGTTCGTGGCGAAATCCGCCGCCAGCGCGTCGAGCAACTCCGGGTTCGTGGGCGGATTCGTCGTCCGAAAGTCATCCACCGGATGGACGATGCCACGCCCGAAAAACTGCCCCCAGACGCGGTTAGCCATCGCCCGGGCAAAAAACGGGTTCTCCGGGGCAAACAGCCAGTCGGCTAGGGTCTCTCTCGGGTCAATGCCGGCGGGCGTGCCCAGAGGCGCTCCGGCCAGCGGCGTGGGCTCCATCACCTCGTTGCTGACCGGATGGCGCACGCTCCCGCCGGGGGCATGGTAAATGAACTCGGTTCCGGCCGAGATCGGTGGCGAGATGCCGGTACCTTTGCGCTTGGTTTCAGCGAAAAATGCCGCGAACTGATAGAAATCCCGCTGACTCCACCGCTCGTTTGGATGGTGGTGGCAACGGGCACACTCCATTCGCACGCCGAGAAAGGCCTGACTGAAAAGCGTCGTTAACGTCGCCGGTTCGCGGCGCGTGCGATAGATCACCGCCGGGCCGACCTTGTGCGTGCTGCCCCTGGCCGTGAGGATTTCGTGCACCATTTGGTCGTACGGCTTGTTGGCGGCAAAGCATTCGCGAATCCAGTTGTCAATCGTGTAGGCGCTTTTGAGCCCGACACGCGCGATGTTCGGCCGGAACAA
>CAJWPV010000176.1 GCA_913045395.1 uncultured Verrucomicrobiota bacterium
GAGCCGTTGTCCGGTTCGAGGAATTGGCCAAGATCGCGGTTGAAGTGCTCAGCGGAGTAGGTCTCGTAAGTCGGTCGGCCAAGCGCCTGGCCAAGCGCGTCGTGCAGCGCGATGTCGAATAGCGAGCAGCAGACAAGTGCGGCCAGCCACGGCATCGGCTCGCCGGCGGGGCTGTCGCCGTTGAAGGCGTCGAGTAGCCCTGGCAGTTCCGTTTGTTGAAAGTCGTAGCCAAGCTCCAGCGGGTGGCCAAGCGCGTCGAACGCCGCCCACGCCTTGGCCAGGCGGACGCAGAACTCTTTTAGCGCGCGGTGGCGCGGCTCGTAGGGCAAGGCACTTGGCCAGACCCACTGGACGCTGAGCGGGGTTTCGCCCCATCCGGTGGCGGTACCACCGTTGGTCAGGCGGACGGTGAGGCAAACGCGGGCGCAGGTGACGTGGGTTAGTGTCTCATGGCCGAACTTGAGCGGCATCCGGGTTTCGACCGGCAGAAAAAAAAGCTCGGCGGCGGCGACACGGATGTCCGTCGGCTTGGCCATCAACGGCGGTTGGGACCGCCGACCGGCCTGAGTTTCTTTGGGGTGTCGTTGTCCGGTTTTTTCTCTTTGCCTTTCCAGAGGATACCCCAGAGACCGTTTCTGTTGAGCTTGGTGCTGGTCTCGACGAGGTTGCTTGAGAGTACGGCGAAGTTGCGGGCAAGTTCCTCGTCGCTAAACAGTTTGCCGGCTAGCCCCTTGCCCTGCTCGGCGGCGATGGCGAGGTTGCGGAGCGATTCGGTGGTTTGTCTGATGTTGTCCAGCGACTCGTCGACCACCACACGGTTGGTGGCGATGAGGCGCTGCATGTCGTCGCCGGCGGCCTTGAGCTGCTCGGAAAACGCAACGACATTGCTGACGGCACCCTGGATGGGCGGCGTGTTGGTGCTGATGAGGCGTTCGACACCGGCGATGGTGTCGGAGGCTTTTGCGGAAATCTCGCGAAGGTTGCTCAGGCCTGCGGCAAGGTTGGTGAGAGTCTGTTCGTCGAGCAGCTTGCTGTCGATGCGGTTCACGATGTTGGTCACCTGCGTGGCGACAACCTTGAGTTCGTCAATCAGATCGGTTGCCGAGCGGGCGGTGCGGACGAGGTCGAATGATTCCTCGCAGGCAACGGTCTCACCGTCATTGAGTGGTGGCAGCTCGTTCGCTCCGGGGATGACGCCGATGAATTTGTCGCCGAGAAAGCCTTTGGTCTCAATGAAGAACTTGGCATCGGCGCGGATCTCGTACTCGGCCTTGATTTTGGCGTCGAGAGTGACGATGCCGGTGTTGGTGTCGAGGTGGATCGCACTGATTTTGCCGACCGGCATGCCGGCCATGAGGACAACGGAGTTTCGCTTGAGGCCATCGGCGTTTTTTGTCGTGAGACGCAACAGGTAGATTTCAGTGAAGGGGTTGGTGCCCTTGGAGAACTTGACGACCAGCGCGGCCGTCAGCACCAGCGAGATGGCCAGGAACAGGCCGACTTTCCATTCTTTTTTTACTTTCATGGTTAGAACTCCAAATCCTTGGGATCGGCGATCCCATTGACAAACTTGTGAACTATAGGATCGGTGGAATTGAAAATGTCATCCGGTGTGCCGTTGGCATGGATGCGGCCGTGGTGCAGCATCATCACGCGGTTGCCTACGCGGCGCATGCTGCGGGTGTCATGCGTGACGACGATCGATGTGCATTTCAACTGGTCGCGCATCCTGATGACGAGTTGGTCGATGCTGTCGGCCACGACCGGATCCAGCCCGGTGGTCGGCTCGTCGTAAAGGATGATCTCCGGCTTGTAAACAATGGCCCGGGCTAGCCCGACGCGTTTTTTCATGCCGCCGGACAACTCGGCCGGTTTCTTGACCTGCGTGCCGCCAAGGTCCACCAGTTCGAGGGCGTCGGCAACCGTTTCCCGGATTGCTGCTGGGGACATCTTTTGCTCACGGTTGAGCAGGAAGCCGACGTTTTCCTCGACGGTCAGCGAGTCGAACAGTGCCGAGCCCTGGAAGAGCATACCGAACTTGCGGCGCACCTTGATGAGCTCGCGCTCGGAAAGGTCGGCGATGCTTTGTCCGTCGATTTTCACGTCGCCCTCGTCCGGCGGCACAAGGCCGATGATGTGCCGGAGCAGCACGCTTTTGCCGCAGCCGCTTCCGCCGATGATGACAACCGATTCGCCCTCGTCGATCTGCAGATCCACCCCGCGCAACACCTGTTGCTGCCCGAAACTCTTGTGCAGTTGGCTGACTTCGATCATTCCTGGTAAATCAGGAGTTTGTTCAGAACGAGCGTCACAAAAAAGTTAGACACGAGGATGGTGATGGAGGCGGCGACCACTGCCTCGGTGGTGGCCTTGCCGACGCCCTCGGCGCCTTGGCCGCAGTGCATCCCCTTGTGGCATGCGATGGTGGCAATGATGCCGGCGAAGATGAACGCCTTGATCAGTCCCATCCAGATGTCCACCGACCATGTGTAGATCAACATGTTGCCCCACAGGTCGGCTTGATCAAGACCGAGCAGGAACACCGCCACCATCATCCCGGAAACCATGCTGATGGCGATGGCCTCGGCGGTGAGCAGCGGCAGTGAAATGAACATGGCCAGCAGCCTTGGGGCCACGAGGTAGTCCACCGGGCTGGTGGCGAGGGTTCGCAGGGCGTCGATCTGCTCGGTCACTTTCATCGTGCCGAGCTGGGCGGCCATCGCGGCGCCGACGCGGCCGGCGATCATCAGGCTCGTCAACACCGCGCCGAGTTCACGGGCCATGGCCACGCTGACCACCGACATCACGGCACTGTCCATCTTCACCTTGTGAAACTGGATGTAAAACTGGGCGCACATCACCATCCCGGTGAAGGCGCCGGTGAGTAGGACCACCGACTGGGACTTCACGCCGATGAAGTGGAGCTGCTCAACCAGGTCGCGGACGCGGAAGCGCTTCGCAAAAATGGAGCGCATCGTATCCAGGAACAGGACGGTGACGCGGCCCAAGCTGGTAAAAGCATCTTTAAGCGGGTTGTCGGCGGAACGGCCCATCAACAGTCAGGCGCGTTGTACCAATCCGCCCGGCCGGTGGCGAGTCCGCAATCCGTCTGTCGCTTGGCCAAGCGGGGTTGCGTGGATTAGCCAGAGACCTTGGAGTCTTTGTCCATGGCCTTCTTTTGGGTGAAGACAAGCTTGTCGTTCTTGGCGGAGATGGCGGTTTTTTCGCCCTCTCGCAGGTCGCCCCGGATGATCTCCTCGGCCATCGGATCCTCGAGGTATTTCTCGACAGCCCGGCGCATGGGGCGCGCGCCGTAGGTGGGATCGTGGCCTTTTTTCAGCAGCAGGTCACGAGCGGGATCATCCAGTTCGAAGTGAATATTGCGTTGAGCCAGTCGCTTCTGAACCTTGGCTAACTCGAGATCGAGAATCTGGGTGAGTTCCTCCCTGCCCAGTGAGCGGAACACGATGATGTCGTCGAAGCGATTCAGAAACTCGGGCCGGAAAATCTTCTTGGCTTCCTCGGTCAGGTTTTCCTTCATCCGCTCGTAGTCCTGCTCATCGTCGGGGGCGCTGAAGCCCATTGTGGCTCCCTTCTTGAGTCGCTCGGCGCCGACGTTGGAGGTGAGCAGGATGATCGTGTTGCGGAAGTCCACCTGCCGGCCGAAGCTGTCGGTCAGTTTGCCCTCCTCGAGAATTTGGAGGAGCATGTTCATGACGTCTGGGTGAGCTTTCTCGACTTCGTCAAACAGCACGACAGAGTAGGGGTTGCGGCGCACCTTCTCGGTCAACTGGCCGCCTTCCTCGTAGCCGACATAGCCCGGCGGCGAGCCGACGAGGCGCGAGACGTTGAACTTCTCCATGTACTCGGACATGTCGAGTTGCACGAGCGATTTGCTGTCGCCGAACATGTTCACGGCGAGGCTCTTGGCCAGCAGTGTTTTGCCGACACCGGTCGGGCCGAGCATTATGAAGGCACCGATCGGACGTGCGGGATCCTTGAGATCGGCGCGGCTGCGGCGCAGCGCCTTGCAGAGCGTCTCGACAGCCAAGGATTGGCCGATGACGATTTTGGAAATTTCCTTTTCCATCGAGAGGAGCTTCTGCACGTCGCCCTGTCCCATCCGCTTGAGCGGGATGCCGGTCCACTTGGCCACGACATACATGATTTCATCGTCGTCAACCTTGACGCGGGCGTCTTCGTTGTTTTTCTTCCACTCGGCGAGGACGGTTTCGAGGTTCTCCTTGGCCTTCTTTTCCTCGTCGCGCATGGAGGCTGCTTCCTCGAACTTCTGGTCCTTGATTGCTTTTTCCTTTTTGGTGCGTGTTTCCTCGATCGCCAGCTCTAGGTTCTTGACCTCGGGCGGCCGGGTCATGGCTCCGATGCGCGCGCGCGCGCCAGCCTCGTCCATGATATCGATCGCCTTGTCCGGCAGGAAACGTCCTGTGATGTAGCGGTCGGAAAGCTTGACGGCGGCGGTGACA
>CAJWPV010000177.1 GCA_913045395.1 uncultured Verrucomicrobiota bacterium
GGTTGGCCAGGTTCAACGGTTGACGATATTGAGTCAGGTTTGCGTCCGAAATACCCACCAAGCTGAGCACTCGCTCATAGCCAGTGTCGAGATCGCCGAGTTCGTCGACGAAACCCTGAGCGAGTGCCATGTTGCCGGAGAGGATTCGGCCATCGGCGAACGATTCCCAATTCTCCTCAAGCGACTCGCCGTCCTCTGTATCTCGGTTGTCCATGTCACGTCCTTCGTGGACGATTTTTTTAAAACGCTCAAACGTTTCGTCGATCATGTCCTGCACGATCTTTCGTTCCTCCGGCGTGATATCCTCTTCGCGTTTCCCCAAACTGAGCATATCCTTGTGTTTGCCGCTTTTGAACACGATCGGCTGCACGCCGACTTTATCCATCAGGTTGCGTATGCTGTAGCCGGACATGATCACGCCGATGCTACCGGTGATAGTGAGTTCGTGGGCGACGATCCAATCGCTAGGCGCGGCCACGTAATATCCGCCGCTTGCCGCAAGCGCACCCATTACGGATATCACCGGTTTTTTGCTCTCGCGAACGATGTCCGCGATCTTATCCGATGCCAACACCTCGCCACCAGGCGAGTTGATGCGAAACAGAATCGCCTTCACGTCGTCGTCATTGTTCGCCCATTCGAATTGGCGGCGGAGAGACTCGATCATGTTATGTCCGCTGGCATCAACGCTGAAGCTGGCTATCAATCCGGAGAGGTCGATCACCGCGATCTTTTTATCGCTGTGGTTGTTCCGGAGGATGACTTCATCATAGCTGGAGCCGCCGTTGGTCGACATCGACATGCCAGCAGCGCCGACGAACATCAAAACGATCAGGAAACCGCCCAGCAGCAGGCAGCCCAATGAGCACAGAGAAATCCACATCCAACCACGGCTTTTTCTGGCCGGAACCGGACTTGGCCCGGGCGAAATCACAGGAGGTGCGTTGTCACTCATACCGCGGAATAGCCTACACTTGGTCAAGTGCCTGGACAAGCAGCTTGTTTGCGCTTGTCCAGACACTTGGGTAGCATCCGGGCGTGGATCGCAAGACCTGGCTACCGCTGCTGTTAATGCTCGTCTTTGCAGCGAGCCGCTGGCCCGGCATGCTGCCCGAGAATTTCAGCGCCGCGCACGCGCTGCTGTTTTGTGCGGCGTTTTGGCTGCCTGGCTGGATAGGCTGGGTGTTGCCGATGGCCACCATCATCGTCACCGACATTCTGCTCAACCAGTTTCACTACGCCGAGCCGGTGATGGTTCCCGAGTTGATCTCGAACTGGATGATCCTCGGGCTGTTCGTTGTCCTGGCCAAGTGGCTGGCCAGGCGCCGCAGCTACGGGCGGGTGTTCCTCGGTACGCTGCTTGGAGCGCTGCTGTTTTACCTTGTCAGCAACACCGTCTCGTGGCTGGTCAATCCAGCCTATGCCAAGACGATCGCCGGTTGGGTGCAGGCGCTGACGGTCGGCCTGCCCGGTTTGCCGCCAACGTGGATGTTTGGCCTCAACTCGCTGCTCGGCACCGGGCTGTTCACGGGTCTGTTTGCCGGGGCGATGAAGTGGAGCGAGGCGCTCGACGCTGCCGAGCCGGAGGCCGAAACCGAAGACGACGAGGAGGAGGTCGAAACTCCATCCGAGCCAGCGCCTGAAGCTGCATGACGACCGTCGGGATCCTGTCGGACAATCACGGCGATTGGCCGCCGCACATCACCGAGTCGCTGGTCGGTGTCGATGCCATCATCCACGCCGGCGACATCGGCCCGTACAAGCTTGTGCTCGACATGGAAGCCATCGCGCCCACGACCGCCGTGCTGGGCAACACCGACGGCGACATGCCGCTCGACGAGACGGCGGTGGCGACAGTCGTCGGCAAAAAATTTCTGGTGCAGCACATCGTCGATCCGCACCGGCTCCAGGCACTGCTGCGTGAGCGGCTCAAACATGTCCAGCCGGACGTCGTTATATTTGGGCACACGCACCAGCCATTCTGCGAGACTCTCGGCGGTGTCCTGTTCCTCAATCCCGGCTCGGTGACGCAGCCGCGCGGGGATTATCGGCCAAGCATGGTTCGCCTAACCATCGACCACGGCAAAATCACCCCCAAGTTCATCGAGTTCTAAGCCGGGCGCCGAGTTGGCGGGCGAGGTCCGGGAGATCGTACCAGGTGAGGGCGCCGGGCACCACGTGGTCGACCATCTCGCGGTGGAGCGGCTGGGCCACGACGTCGTCCACCCAGCTGTTCAGCACCGGGTTACGTAGCTCGACCTTGTTGATCCGCGCATCCAACGCCGCGGCGTGCAGTGCCACCGGCCCGGCGGAACCGACGCCGATCACGCGAATACTGCGAACACGTTCGCTACCGACTTCGTTGAGGTAGTCGACGACCGCCAACAAATCACGGACGCGTTGGCCAAGCAGCGGTTGCCCAATGTGTGTGGCCACGTTGCCGACCCGGTGCGAGTGGCTGTGGTATTTCGCGTTGCTACCCTGGTCACGCGTCTCGCCGAGGCCGCGCAAATCCACGGCAAACAACGCTGTCGACTCGTTCACCAATTTCCGGATCGGGCCGTTGGCGTGGGCGGCGCTGCGCATGCCGCGGCCGTCGGCATAAACGACCACATCAAATGCTTGGCCGGTGTTACCGGGCGGCCGAAAGAGCAGGGCGGGTACCGGCATGTCGCCGGGGCGCTGAATCGTGAATTTGTCGATACGCGCCCAATCGGTTTGGGTTTGGCCACCATGCTCCACCGTGGGCTGCGGGAGGTTCTCGGGCAGGCCGATCAATTTGCGCACCTTCGCCAACGCCTTGGCAGGGTTGCCAGCCCAGAAACGTCGCCGCTTGGTTTCCAACCGGCTGGCCAGGCGTAGGCTGATATCGGCGACGTTGGCTTCGTCGGGGAAATCGTTGTGGACCTGCCCCGTGCGGGTTACCTGCAGTTCGGCGTCGGTGAACAGTCGGATGTCCTTCGGCTCGGTGACCGGGCTCGAATCGTTGTAAAGCCATTGGCGCATCCAGCGAGTGGCTTCCTGCCGATGCCCGACATGCATGCCATGCGTCGTGTCGGCCTCGAAGAACGCGAACTTGTCCGCTTGGCCAAGCGCGCCAAAGACTGCCTTCGCGTCACGCACTGTTTCGCGGGTGGAATCGATTTCAAAAAAGTCCTGGATCGCAGCGAGGATGGCTGTAGGTCGAGGGAACCGCATCAGCGAGTAATCGATGTGGTCGATTCCATGAAGCCCCTCGCCAGCCAGGTGCTGGCAACCGTCCGCAGGACCGCTTTCACCCCGAAACTTGTCAGTGCGCTGCATGGTGTAGCAGGAAGGCGCGGCAGGCCCGATCCGATCGTCGAGCGCCATCAGGAAGGTTGTCTGGGTGCCGCCCCCGCTGGTGCCGGTCATGCCGACCGGTTTGGAGTGATCCACTTCCGGCCGTGAGAGGAGGTAGTCGATTGACCGAATGCCGTCCCATGCCGAGTACCAAACCACGCTGCGCCCGGTGAGCTGTGCCCCGTGGTTGAGCAGCGTATGGGTGGTGGTGCCGTAACGAGCCGCCTTGGGTAGTTGTGTCCGTTCGCCCTGCGAGATCGGATCGTAGCTCAACACCACAAACCCGTTTTGTGCAAGCAACGCACAGGCGGTTTGATACGGCGGATACGCCTTGCCGTTGGCCGAATGACCGCACGCGAACAATACCCCGGGCCAAGGTCCTTCGCCATTTGCCGGCAGATAGAGCAGGGCGGTGACATGATGATTCGGTAGACTTTCGAACAAAACCTTCTCAACGCGATAACTGCTGCCGTTCAGTTTGCCGGTGACCTTGGCATTAAGCGGCTGTTTCTTGGGGAAGGAGCCCAAAATATCGCGGTAATCATCACGAAGCTTGGTCAAGTGCTGCTTCAGCGCGGCCGGTGACTTGAGAGCCTTAGCGAGGCGTTCGGCACGTTGTCGATCCAATCGGTCACATTGAGAGGTAAGATGGTTCCAGAGCAACTGCCGCTGATCCCCTTCCAATACCTGAAGGTCATCCAGTGAATTCGCCTTTTGGCCAAGCACTTGAGTAAAAGTAACCACCAAGCCAAACAGCAGACAAAAGAATCTGAAATTGCAGAAAGGCATGCGCTAAACTTAT
This sequence comes from uncultured Verrucomicrobiota bacterium, assembly GCA_913045395.1. Taxonomy (GTDB): domain Bacteria; phylum Verrucomicrobiota; class Verrucomicrobiia; order Limisphaerales; family UBA1096; genus UBA1096. The sequence goes on from CAJWPV010000177.1 coordinate 4,124, forward strand.
GCCACCCTTGACCCAAGTCCAAGCAATCAACTGGGTCAATGGCGTTTGGCGTTCACTGCTGTGACGATTCCTGTTAGGATGTGGCTAGCCAGTGTAATGAAGCCCATTCTAAAGATTCACCAATTAGACAATTTGGCCAAATCAGTTCGATTTGTCGGCTTGGCTTTGCTTGGCTTGGGCGCCCTTAACCAAGCCGATGCTGCCAGGAAGCCAAATATTCTCTGGATCGTTGGCGAGAATTTCTCCCTCGACCTCGCCTGCTACGGACAGAAGAACGTTAGCACGCCCAACCTCGATCGGCTCGCACGCGAGGGGACTCGGTACACGAAGGTGTATTCCACC
>CAJWPV010000178.1 GCA_913045395.1 uncultured Verrucomicrobiota bacterium
GGTGAAGGGTTCGTAGCTGATGTCCTGCCAGCGGACGAGGCCCTGCCGGTCGATGAGGAAGGTGCCGTGCAGCGGCTGCTGCTCGAAGTCGTCGTAGGCGCGATATTGCTTGAAGACGTTCAGCGAGGCGTCGGAGACGAGGGGGAAGGGGAACGGTGAGCCGGTTTTGTTTTGCTGAACCGTCTCGCGCAAGCCGTTGACATCGTCGGTGCTGATGGCGACTAGGTCGATGCCGGCTTGTCTGAAGCGGTCGGTTTCGGGGGCGAAGGTGCCGAGTTGCTCGATGCAGTGAGCGCAGCCTTTGCCGAGGTAGAATATGACGATCACCGGCCGGCCGGCGTAGTCTGTGAGGGTATGTTTTTTTCCCTGGCCATCGGTCAATTCCCATTGGGGCGCGTGCGTGGGACTCCAGCGAAACGGGCCAAGCGTGTCGAGTGACGGTCGCTCGCCGACATCGTTGGCCGGCTTGAATTCAACGCGCCAATCTTCCGGCAGGCCGAGTTTCATGGCGATGGGTGCCAGTCGCCGAAAGACGGCGCGCTCGATGTCTAGGTGCGCGGAGATCTCGCGCAGTTTTTTGAACTGCTCGATAGCCTCCTTTTTCCTGCCGCTGCGCCAGAGGATGTCTGCGTAGTTGGCCAGGGGCTGCACTTGGCCCTCGGCCCGGGCGGATTGGCTGGCGAGTTTTACGGCCTCCTTGTTGTTGCCAACTTGCAGGTGGAGTTGCGACTTGCGTTCACGCGACATTTTGCCGGCTTTGGCGATCTGTTTTTTGAGCTCGTCGCCGTCCTCGTCCGCGGCGGCTTGGCAGGCGAGGAGTTCGGCTCGGTACTGGTCGATGGTCTTGATGCGGCCATCAAATGGTTTCATCGCATCAGTCCTGGCTTTTTCGGCTTCCTTGTCGTTTTTTTCGCCGTCGAGGGCGTCCGTACCAGCCTTGGCCCCGGCTTCTAGCTTCATGTCCTCGAGGCGCTGCTTGAGTTCGTCGAGCCTGGCTAGGATCTCGGTGCCTTTTTCCCCTTGGCCAAGCGCGTAACGTGCCATGCCGACGGCGGCCAAGCGCTTGGCTTGTTCCTCGGGGATGGTGGTTTTCTCGAGATAGACGGTCTGCGAGGCGCTGATGATTTCATCCCACATCTCGTAGCGTAGCAGGGTCTCGAGCAGGCGCATACGGCCGTAACGGGCACTGCCGCGCTTGCCGTACTCGGTCGGCGCATCCGGCTTGGCAAGGGAATTGTATTCTGGGTGGCGCGGCAGCTCGATCATGTTTCGGGCGAGCGCCACGGCATCGTTGGCACGGCCAAGGTGGTTGAGGTTGCGAGTGAGCCACTCGTTGTTGTGGGCGAAGTTATGAATCTGGTCCGGCAGCACACGGTCGCGCATCATGTGGGCGTGGTCCACCCGGGCGCTGGCCTCCTGCTGCCAGGCAGAGTCGTGGTAGCGCTTGAGCTTCGAGTATATGTGGCCGGGCATGTGCCACATGTGCGCGATGCCGGATGAGCCCTGTCCGCAACGGGCAGCCGAGGCGAGGGCGCGCGCCGGCTTTTCGTTGTCCCATAGGTGGATGCGGAAATGATGGCATGGGTGCATCGGCTCGACGTCGAGTACGTCCTCGATCAGGGCGGTGACGGCGCCGTGGCTGTGGATGGGCAATCCTTCCCTGGCGCTTTGCCACATCCACACGGCGAGGAACGCCTTGGCCTCGATGTCGTCCGGATACTCAAAAATGATCGACTCGAGGTCGCGGATCATTTTGCGACGGCGATCCTTTTTGGCTTTTTTGGTGTCGGCCCAGTAATTGACTTCGCTGTCGATCCAGAGTTGCTCGCGTTTGCCGGCCTTGTCCCTGCGTTTTTTGGCTTCCTCGATGAAGCCCTGCGCGCGCTCGGTGTTGCCTCGGTTGGCCACGGCCATGCCCCAGTAGGCCATCGCGCAGTCGGGATCGAGCATCGCCGCCTGCCGGAAACTGCGCTCGGCCTCGAAGAACCAAAAGCCGTGCAACTGGGCGACGCCCTGCGTGAAAAACAACTGCGCCTCCTGCACCGAGGTCGTGACCTGGAAGCGCACGCGCCCCATGCCCTTCATGAGATAGGCACTTTGGCGCGGCCCCTCGTTGAAGGCTTCGCCGTGGTACGAATGTCCCTCGAGCACCTTCTTTTCGCCGTCACCGACCGGCTCCTCGGCAAACGCCGTCATGGCCAAGCCGACGGCGAAAATCGCGGCAATAGCCCTCAAACCACGAAAGTTCAGTTGTCTCAAATTCATAAAGGCGGGGAGTTTTTCACCATCTCCCAGCGATGGCAAAGGGTTTGTGACGCGGCGTGAACTCAAAAATTCAATCGCATTTTGGCTCGAGTTGCTTACTGTGCGGCTTCCCGGTTTTCGCCGGTTTTCCTTCGGAAATGAAAGTAACCTACAACTGGCTGAAGCAGTACGTTGACTTTGACTGGTCGCCCGACGAACTCGCCGAGCGGCTGACGATGATCGGCCTCGAGGTCGAGGGCGTCGAGAAAGTGTCCGGCGGTTTTGACGGCATCGTGGTCGCCGAGGTACTCTCCAAGGAGCCGCATCCGGACGCCGACCGGCTTTCGCTCTGCAAGGTGAACGACGGTGACGGCGAGCGGCAGATCGTCTGCGGCGCGACGAATTTCGAGGTTGGCAGCAAGGTTTCGCTGGCGGTGCCCGGCTGCGAGATGCCCACCGAGCCGGGCGCGAAGCCGTTCAAGATCAAGGTCGGCAAAATCCGCGGCGTGGAGTCGCAGGGCATGATGTGTTCGTCGAAGGAACTGGGCCTCGCCGAGGATGCCGAAGGGCTGATGATTCTGCCGGAGGAAGCGCAGGTCGGCCAGTCGTTCGCCGAGCACTTGGGCCGCAGCGGCGACGATGTAGTTTATGATTTGGAGGTGACGCCGAACCGGCCGGACTGGAACAGCCTCATCGGCATCGCCCGCGAGGTCAGCGCGCTCACCAGGAACGCGCTGCGCCTGCCGGAGATCCCCGACTTGCCAGAGGGCGACGAGGATGCCTCGGCGCTGGTCGATGTGCGGCTCGACAACGCCGAGCACGGCCCGCGCTACAACGCCCGCGTCGTTCGCGGCGTGAAGGTCGGCCCCAGCCCGAGCTGGCTGCGCAACACGCTTGAGTTGGTCGGCATTCGAAGCATCAACAACGTCGTCGATGTAACAAATTATGTGATGCTCGAGACCGGCCAACCGCTGCACGCGTTCGACTACCACTTGCTCGCAAAGGCAGACGGCGCAACCAAGCCGGTGATCGTCGTTCGCGACGCCTCTGATGGCGAGAAATTCACCACGCTCGATGATAAGGAACACGAGTTGACGAGAGACGCATTGTTGATCGCCGACGAAACCAAGGGCATCGCACTGGCTGGAATCATGGGTGGACTCAATAGTGAGATCGCTGTCGGCACCGAGGACGTGCTGATCGAGTGCGCCTATTTTCAGCCGCAAAACATCCGCGCAACGGCCAAGCGCTTGGGCATCAGCACCGATGCGTCATATCGCTTCGAGCGCGGTTGCGACCCGAATTGCTGCGACTGGGTCAGCCAACGCGCCGCGCAACTCATCATCGAGACCGCCGGCGGCCGCTTGGCCAAGGGCTGTGTCGATGCCTACCCGGCTGCCGCCGAGGCAGGGGAGATTTCACTGCGATTTGCCCGGACCGATGCGCTACTTGGCATCGCGGTTTCGCCGGACGAACAGGTGGCCGCGCTCACCGGGCTTGGCCTCGAGGCGGTGTCCCGCGACGGCAACACGGCAGCGACGTTTCGCGTTCCGACGTTTCGCGTGGATCTCAAACGCGAGGTGGACTTGATCGAGGAGGTCGTTCGCATTTACGGCGTCGACAATATCCCCTCCACGCCACCAAGCGGCTGCGTCGGTAGCGATCCGTTCGACGCCACGCACGATGCTGTCGCGGATATTCGCACGACCCTGACCGGGCTCGGCCTGCACGAGGCGCAGACGCAAACGCTGGTTTCCGGCGAGGCGGCGTCGCTACTCGGCATCGAGCCCCTGGCGCTCGAGTATCCGCTGAGCAGCGAGCAGGACAAGCTGCGGACGAGCCTGCTGCCCGGCTTGGCCAACGTGTTGCAGCACAACGCCAATCACGACACTGCCGATGTGGCGCTGTTCGAGATCGGGCGGGTGTTCCACGCCGATGACGGTCAACCCGTGGAAGGCTGGCGACTGGCCATCGCGCTGACTGGTCGACGGTTCGCTTCGTTCCACGAGGGCGCCGAGCGTGACGCAGTGAATGAGTTTGCCGATCTAAAGGGCATCATCGAGGAGTTTGCCGATCAGTTCGGCATGCGCGGCATCAGCTACGAGCGGCGCGACAAGTCGGGCGAATTTTTCGTCGAGTTGGGCAGCGTGAAGCTGGGCAACAAGCTGGTCGGTACGCTTGGTCAATTCTCGCCGCCGCTCGCCCGGCGGCACGACC
>CAJWPV010000179.1 GCA_913045395.1 uncultured Verrucomicrobiota bacterium
CGCACAATGGGCGCATGCCAAACACGTTTGGCCATCTGTTCCGCATCACCACCTGGGGCGAATCCCACGGGGGGGGCGTCGGCGTCGTACTCGACGGCTGCCCGCCGCGGCTCGCACTCGACGAGTCGGACATCCAGCCAGATCTCGACCGGCGACGGCCCGGCCAGTCCGGCATCGTCACCCCGCGCGACGAGGCCGACCGCGTGCAAATCCTCTCCGGCACATTCGAGGGCAAAACCATCGGCACGCCCATCATGATGATGGTGAACAACAACGATTTCCGCCCCGAGGCTTACGCGGAGATGAAGACCAAGTTTCGCCCCTCGCACGCTGACTACACCTACCAGCAGAAGTTTGGCTTCCGCAACTGGCAGGGTGGCGGCCGATCCAGCGCGCGCGAAACCATCGGCCGCGTCGCCGCCGGTGCCGTTGCCAAAAAACTTTTGAAACAACGCTTCGGCGTCGAGGTGCTATCCTACGTCAAGCAGGTCAAAAAAATCATCGCCGATGTCAACCCCGAGAAGGTCAAGTTGCGCGATATCGAGGCTAACATCGTCCGTTGCCCCGACACCGCTGTCGCCGACAAGATGATCCGCCTGATTGAGCGCACCCGCAAGACCGGCGACACGGTCGGCGGCATCATCGAGGGCGTGGCGCGGGGCTTGCCGGTCGGTTGGGGTGACCCGGTGTTCGACCGCCTCGAGGCCGACCTGGCCAAGGCAATGCTCAGCCTGCCCGCGTCCAAGGGCTTCGAAGTCGGCTCCGGCTTCGGCGGCATCACCATGACCGGCCGGGAGCACAACGACCCCATGCGATCCAGGCGCGGCAAAGTGCGCACGACAAAAAACGACTCAGGCGGCGTGCAAGGCGGTATTTCCAACGCTGAGACCGTCCACTTCCGTGTCGCCTTCAAGCCGGTAGCCACCGTCATGCACGAACAGTGCACCGTCGATGCGCAGTTGAAAAACACGACCCTCAAGGGCCGCGGCCGCCACGATCCTTGCGTCCTCCCGCGCGCCGTCCCGATGGTCGAGGCCATGACCGCCCTGGTGCTGGCCGACCACGCGCTGCGTCACCGCGCGCAAAACGAGTGGTAGCCCCTTCGGTTGGCTTCCAGCCATGGACGCAGCGTTTCAACGCACTTGATTTCCCTCCTGGCATAGACCACTTTTCTCGGGCTCGCTCTTGTGGACGCTCGCTGATGAATCGGTACCTAAATATCATTATTGCTGCCGTGCTGCTGCTCTTACTTTGCCAAGCCACCGTCTTTAGCGGGGAGCAGCCATCCAGGCATGAATCGGGGCTGTTTGATTTTTGGTCGCTCAAGCCAATCGTCAAACACACCCCGCCCGCACTTGGCCAGGTGGATCGCAGCTGGGCGCGGAATCCAATCGACCACTTCATCGCCGCCAAGCTCGCCGAAAAGAACCTCACCCACTCTGGCGAGGCCAAGCGTCAGACGCTGATTCGCCGCGTGTACTTCGACCTGCTTGGCCTCCCGCCGACGCCGACTGAAATCAAGGTATTCTTGCAGAACAGCGATCCTTTGGCTTACGAAAAACTCGTCGAAAAACTCCTCTCCTCGCCTCGCTACGGTGAACGCTGGGCTCGACACTGGCTCGACATCGTCCACTACGGCGACACGCACGGGTACGACAAGGACAAGCTACGCCCCAACGCCTGGCCGTATCGCGATTACGTCATCCGCGTGTTCAACAGCGACAAGCCGTACGGCCGGTTTGTGCGCGAGCAAGTCGCCGGCGACGCCCTTTATCCCGACACCCGCGACGGCATTGAGGCGACCGGTTTCATCTCGACCGGCCCGTGGGATTTCATTGGCCACGCCGAGGTACCGGAAACCAAGCTTGATGGCCGCATCGCCCGCAACATTGATCGTGACGACATGGTCAAAAACACAATGAACACATTCATCAGCGCCACCGTGCAATGCGCTCGCTGCCACGACCACAAGTTCGACGCTGTCAACATGACCGATTACTACCGCATGCAGGCCGTGTTTGCTGCGCTCGACCGTGCGGATCGCGAATATCATCCGAACCCAGAGATCTCCAAGCAACTTGTTTCCCTCAAAGCCAAGATTGACCGATACCAGGCTGAACTCAAAGGCATCGAAGACAAAATCAAAGCCAGGGGAGGCGCCGATCTCGCCGATCTCGACAAGCAACTCCGCAACCTTCGTAAACGCATAAAAATAAAAAAACGCCCGGAGTACGGCTACCACAGCCAGACCAGTGCCAAACAGGACGTGGCCAAGTGGGTACAGGTTGACCTTGGCCAAACGCAAACCATCGAACAAATCACAATTATTGGCACGAGCGACAGCTTCAACAACATCGGTGATGGCTTCGGTTTCCCGGTACGCTACAAGATTGAAGCGTCGAATGATGCGGAAATCTTTAGAGGCGTCACAGCCGTCGCCGACAAAACGAAGGGCGACGAACCAAACCCCGGTATCGCGCCGCAACATTTCAAGCCGGATAATCTCGAGGCACGTTACATCCGCATCACTGCCACCAAGTTAGCCAAACGCAGCAATGACTACATCCTCGCCGTGGGCGAACTCCGTGTCCTGGACCCCAACGGCAACAACCTCGCGGAAGGTAAAACCGTCACCGCTCTCGACTCCATCGAGGCACCGGTCCGCTGGCGGAAAAGCAACCTAGTCGATGACCTGTATCCAGGCCAGGCATCGGATCCGGCCATCTCTGGGAAACTCGAGGCTCTTTCAGGCGTTCGGGAGAAGCTAATCCAATCCATCGTATCAGGCGAAATTACCTCCGATCGTAACGCCGCTCAAGCCGGGTTGGCCAAAGCTGAAGAGGCATTGAAAAAACTTCCCAAAGCAGCGCGTGTTTACGCCGGCACCGTGCACAAGGGTAGTGGTGCATTTCGTGGCACCGGCAATGAAGGCGGCAAGCCTCGTACGATTCGGGTCTTGCATCGAGGCGACATGAGTCAACCACGGCAAGAAGTTCACCCCGGCACCCTTCGCATGACCAAGCGCGATGTCGGTACATTCAAACTATCCACACCGCACAAGGAAGGCGACCGACGCATTGCCCTCGCACATTGGTTGACTAAAAAAGATCACCCACTCACCTGGCGATCAATTGTCAACCGCGTATGGCAATACCATTTCGTAACCGGCATCGTCACAACGCCAAATGATTTCGGCCGCATGGGTGCAAAACCCACCCACCCAAAACTCCTTGATTGGCTCGCCGCCGATTTTCGAGACAACGGCCAATCAATTAAACAACTGCACCGCCTTATCCTCAACAGCGCAACTTATCGGCAGGCATCCGAATCCGTCGTCACACACGAAACCATCGATAGCCAAAACCGCTACCTTTGGCGAATGAACCGCCGGCAACTCGAGGCCGAAGCATTGCGCGACACCGTTCTTCAGGTCGCCGGTAAAATGAACAACCAAATGTACGGCCCCGGCTTCCGTGACTTCGTCCTCGAGCATCCGGAGCACTCGCCACATTACGAGTATCATAAGCACGACCCGCAAGACGTGAAGGTTCATCGCCGCTCCGTTTATCGCTTTTTGGTTCGCTCACAGCAGCAACCATTTATGAGTACGCTAAACTGCGCCGACCCCTCGCAACAGGTCGCCAGGCGCGACGACGCAATCACCGCCCTGCAATCACTGGCGTTACTCAACAACAAACTGATGGTCGCTATGGCCGGGCACTTCGCCACCGATCTTGAGCAAACCCACACCGATCAGAGCGGCGCGGTGAGCGAGGGATTCTTCCGCGTTACCGGCCGCCAACCGAGTCTGGAAGAAACATCCGACCTGGTTGCCTACGCAGGTAAACACGGCTTAGCCAACGCCTGCAGGCTAATATTCAACCTCAACGAGTTTTCCTTCGTAGACTGAGCCGGTTGGATTGCCTTCGGGCGCTTACTCATAGATTCGGTCGTCTTGGGTCGAGCTTTCCCATTGCGATATGTCGATGGCAGTGACGCGTTCGAGCGAGTCCGGCGTCAGGCCCGCATCGATCGCCTCGCGCAGTTCTGTGCCGCCCGAGAGAATGTCGATCGGCAACTTAACGATCTCGTATTCGTACGGTGGCTGCCGCCAGGCGAATTGCTCCGGCCAGAGCCTCGCGATACAGCCAATCATCGCGACGGTGAATCGATAAGAACAAAGCTCCCGGGGATTTGTCGGGTGCAGAAATAGTCCACCGCACGATTGTTGCGCAAACTTTTGAAAGGCCGGCTCGAAGCGACAGGGCCGTGCACACAGTCCGTCGAACTCAAATTTCTCGAGCTCGTTCAGGAGCGCCGCAGGATCAATGTACGGAGCGCCGCACAGCTCAAACGGCGTGGTCGTGCCTCGGCCCTCGGACAGCATTGTGCCCTCCAGTAGGACTTGCCCAGGATAAACCAACGCGCCTTCGAACCGCGGCAGATTT
>CAJWPV010000180.1 GCA_913045395.1 uncultured Verrucomicrobiota bacterium
TGTTCGCCGGGTCGAAGTTGACGCCGACACTTGGTCGGTTGAGCTTCTCGAGAAACAACCGCAGTGTGTCGGCGGTTTCCTGTCCGGTCTCGAAGCCAAGGTCGATGTCGTTGGCATCAAACACGTCGGCGATCTTCGTGATGCGTCCAAGCAGCTTAGCAAAGCCGGGGTCGCTCTCCTCGTGCGGAAGGAAGCCGGCATGGAAGGTGACAATCTTCAGACCAAGCCCGGCGGCGATGCCGGCGACAGCCTGGATGTTGACCCAGTTGGCATCCCAATGTTCATCCGGTACCACGCCGCCGGTTTCCTTGATGGCGTCGAGCGATGAGTAATCCTCGCCAATGGTGCCGAACATGCCGGAGACAATCTCGATGCCTTGAGCGGCGAACAACTCGGCGGTTTTGCCCCACGCCGCGGGGTTTTCGCGGAGCGGATCGAGTGCGAGTTGGACGCGCGGGATGCCGATTTCCCGGAGGTGAGCGATGAGCGACTCGGGGGTTTCCGGCTGCAGCGACCAACTGCAAACGGCCAGTCGTGATTCGATATCGTGTGCCATTCCCTGGGTGAACGCTGAATTTGCGCTTGGCGGAGTATCCAGATTTTGCCACTCCTGACAAGTTTTTGGTGCCAAGCGCTTGGCCAGGCGCATTGCGCTTTTCTGGGTCGAGTCGAGCGGTTAGGCTGCCGCTGGTGTCTTACCAGGTCATAGCCCGCAAATACCGTCCGCAGCGCTTCAGTGATGTCGTCGGTCAGGATCATGTCAGCCAGACGTTGGCCAACGCCATCAGCGGCGAGCGCATCGCGCATGCCTACTTGTTCTGCGGGCCAAGGGGAACTGGCAAGACGACCCTGGCGCGGATTTTTGCCAAGTGCCTGAACTGCACTGGCGGGCCGAAGGTCGATTTCCCCGACGACGATAGCAAGTGCATTGAGATCGCTGAGAGCCGCTCGATCGACGTGCTTGAGATCGACGGCGCCAGCAATAACGGCGTCGAGCAGGTGCGTGAGTTGCGCGAGACCTGCCTTTATGCGCCGGCCTCGTCGACGTTCAAGATTTATATCATCGACGAGGTGCACATGCTTACCACGGCGGCGTTCAACGCCCTACTCAAGACGCTTGAGGAGCCGCCGGCGCACGTGAAGTTCATGTTCGCCACCACCGAACCGGAGAAAGTGCTGCCGACAATCATGTCTCGCTGTCAGCGTTATGACCTGCGACGCATCCCGGTGAACCTCATTGCCGAACATCTGAAGTATATTTGCGGCGAGGAAAAGGTGACGATCGACGAGGGGGCGCTGTTTGCCATCGCGCGTGGAGCGGAGGGCTGCATGCGCGATGCCGAGTCAGCTCTCGACCAGCTCATCAGTTTTTGCGGCGATACCATCACCGAGCCGGATGTGCTGTCGATGTTCGGCCTGATGGCACAGGGGCAGTTGTTCGCGCTCGCCGAGGCTGTCCTCACTGGCGACTCGACCCGGACGTTGACCGAGCTCAACTCGCTCGCCAGCCAGGGCAAGGATCTTGGCCGCCTAGTCGCTGACTTGCTGACGCACATTCGCAACCGCCTCGTGTTTGTCGTATCGAAGGGCGATCTCTCGCTGCTCGAGATCAGCGAAGCCGAGGCCACCGCCCTGCAGGCCGGGGCTAAGCTGGCCAACGAGCAAGCGTTGGCCCGTGTGCTCGATGTGCTGACAGATTGCGAGGGTCGCCTGCGTCTGGCCACGTCGAAAAAGATATTGATCGAAGTGTCGCTGCTCAAGGCGGCGCAGGCCAAGGCGGCGCAGGGCATCGATGAGGTGCTTGGTCAACTGCAAAAACTGCGCGACAACGAGCCGCCGTCCACAGGCAAATCGTCCGCCGGCTCCCCGAAACCGGCATCCAAGCCAACTACAACGGCTAAGCCGGCCCTCAAGGCCGCACCACCGCCGGCTGCTGACACGCCGGCGGAGCCAGTCGATTTGCAGGCACTTTGGGCGCAGCTCGCTGCCGCTGCGAGCAAGGCCAGCCCATTCATGCAAACCTATTTTCAGCAGGCGCACGCCGTGTCGTTTTCAAATGGCATCTTTGAAATTGGTGTCACTGATGAGCACCTTGCGTTGGTGGACAACCAGCGGAACCGCGAGATGCTCGCAGAGCAACTCGCCCTGCTTGGCCATGAGAATGTGCAGTTCCGTTTCACCAGTGAGCCGCCGCCCGAGGGCTGGCAACCGGCTCCCGCATTGGAGCCGATCGATGAACCGCAGGCTGCGAGTAGCGCGAAGCCAAGGATGACCAAGGCTGTTCCCCAGCCGGAGAAGATCGACCCGGAGGAATTCAAAGACGATCCGCTCATTCAGAAGGCGCTGGAACTGTTCCGGGGCAGGATTGTCGAGGTGCGGAAGTGACTCAAAAATTTCAACATGGCAAGCATTGGTAAATTGATGAAACAGGCCGCCAAGATGCAGCGGCAAATGCAGGAGGCGCAGGCCCAGTTGGCCGAACAAATCGTCGAGGCTTCGAGCGGCGGCGGTGCGGTCAAGGTCGTGGCAAGCTGCGACGGCTCGATCAAGTCGATCCAGATTGATCCCGATGCCGTGGACACGGAGGATATCTCCATGCTGGAGGATATGGTGCTTGGCGCGGTCAACCAGGCGCTCGATAAGGGGCGTGAAACGCAGTCTGCCGAGATGGGCAAACTCACTGGCGGCATGGGAGGCGGCATGGGCTTGCCGGGGCTCTGATTTTCACCCGTGGCCTCGCTCCCCGAACCACTAGCTGTGTTAGTGGCGGAACTCAACCGCCTGCCGGGCATAGGCCCGCGCTCAGCCGAGCGGCTCGCCCTTCACTTGATTCAGGCCGACACGGCTGTGGCCAGGCGATTGGCTAGCGTGCTCGTCACGTCACGCGACAAAATCATCGAGTGTACGCAATGCGGCGGGCTTGCGGAGAAATCACCGTGCAGCATTTGTGCTAACCCGGCGCGTGATGAGCGGACTGTCTGCGTCGTCGAGCGCGCGGTTGATATTCTGAACGTCGAGAAATCTGGCGCGTTCCGTGGTCACTACCATGTGCTCGGGGGCAAAATCTCGCCGATGAACGGTGTTGGCCCGGAGGAATTGAGAGTGGCGCAGCTCGAGCAGCGCCTGGCCGACGGCGCGGCGGACGAGCTCATCATCGCACTTGGGACCGACGTGGAAGGCGACGCCACCGGGCACTATTTGGCCAAGCGCCTGGCTAAGCGCGGCGTGAAGATCACACGAATCGCCCACGGCCTGCCGGCTGGTAGCGGGCTGGAATTCGCCGACGAGTTGACCTTGAGCCAGGCGCTCGAGGGCCGCCGCGAACTGGACGTAAAGTAATCTATGAGCAGGCCAAATGTTGTTGTCTTTGACCTCGGCAAGGTGCTGGTTGATTTCGACTACAGCATTGCCATACGCCGGTTTGCCGAGCGTAGCGAGGCCGGCATCGAGCAAATTCAGCAACTGGTTGTTTCGCCGATCCAGGTCGAGTACGAGTCCGGCAAAATCACTACCGACGAGTTTTTTGAGGCGATTCGGCACGGGGCCGGGTTTCGCGGAGACTGCGCGGAGTTCGTCAGCATCTTCGCCGATATTTTTTCCCCATTGAAAACGATGATCGCCTTCTTCGAACGGCTCAAGTCACTCGGTATTCCCACCTGCGTTTTTTCCAACACCAACGAGATTGCCACCAGGCACATTCGTGAGAAGTTTTCGTTTTACAGCCGGTTCGACAACTTCGTGCTGTCGTTTGAGGTGGGAGGGATGAAGCCCGACGAGCCGATCTACGAGGTGGTGGAGCAGCGTACCGGTGAGTCCGGCGCGGCTATCCTTTACATCGATGACCGTCCGGAAAACATCATGACGGGCAAGGGCAAGGGATGGCAAACCATCCTGCAGGATGACGAGTCCGCGTCGGTGGCGCGGGCCGAGGCGCTGCTCGGGCTTTAGGTGTTCAACGCATTGGCAGCGGCTCCGTAGGCGCCGGCGAGGTCGCCCAGTTGCGCGGGCAGCAGCTTGATCTCGTAGTCATCTGTTTTCCAGAGCAGCGGGTCGAGGTAATTGCGCAGCGGCACGAAAAGCCGGTCGCCGGCGTTGGCGATTCCACCGCCGAGAATGACGGCTTCCGGGTCAAGGATGTTTGTGAAGGAACAGATCGCCGTGGCCAGGTTCTTTAGCGACTTGAGCCAGATTTTCTCTGCCTCGGCATCGCCGTTCTCGATCGCCTCCATCATTTCCCCCGTGTGGGTGAAACGGCCGTTGGATCGCTCCCGAATGCTGCAGTTGCCAATCGCCAACTCGAGGCTGCTCGGGCATCCGCAATCGTCCGGCGGGCCATCCGGGCCAAGGCTGGTGTGGGCAAAGTGGCCGGCTTTGCCGGTGCGGCCGCGCAGCAGCTTGCCTTCAACGAGCGCCGCGCCGCCCACACCCGTGCCGAGTGTCAGCAGG
>CAJWPV010000181.1 GCA_913045395.1 uncultured Verrucomicrobiota bacterium
GTCGAGGTCCATGCCTGCGTTGAGGTTTTCGGTCGTCATGAGGTTATTTCCACGTCAGCACTCCCTTTATCCAAAGGTAAATCAGGCTCTCCGCCAGCAGCAAAATGAAAATCCCCATCGCGAGGAACGCCCCGAACGAGAGCCCCGTGAACGCCACCGCCCACGGATAAATGAAGATGACCTCGATATCAAAAATCACAAACGCCAGCGCGTAGAGATAATACTGCACCTTGAACTGCACCCACGGGTCGCCCTTCGACTCCAGCCCACACTCGAAGGCCGATTCCTTGATTTCCCCCGGTTTTTTCGGCGCAAGAATGGCTGAAAGAATAAGCGGCGCGCAGGCAAAGCCCGCAGCCAAAAGTATCATCACCCCCAACAGCAGGTAAGCGGAATACGGCTCGCTCGTCACACTGGCAAGAATCGGGACGATGTTCAAAGTTGAAAGCAACCCGGATGGCATTCTTTTTCAAAGGGGTCATCCCCCCCCGTCTTGCGGCAAGAGTTCGGTTTTACTGTGAGAAGTCAAGACCCGCTTTGTTTTGGGCACCTGCCACGCTTGGCAGGTCGTGTTTGTTTTGTCGCGATCAATCTTCCGCATGGGCAACCGGTGGCGCGAGCACGACACGGAAGCCGGCCAGGATCCACCGTTAATCCGGTTCCTGTGTCTGGGCGCAGCAGGTGGAACGCAGGATGTTGCTCAGGCAGTAAAAGGCTTTACCCCGGAGGGTTTTTAAATTTCGCATGCCGGAAAAAGCACTGCCTCCCAAAACGAAACCGGAGGGGTCAGGTTGAAGAAACCTGCAACCCCTCCGGGGATAGTTCAGAGAATGTAATGTCAGATAATAGTAGATACTCACGACAGCGCTTACATTCACACGCCGTGCGAGACGTGGGGATAATACAGAGCTTGATTAATCAGGCAAGCGTTATTTTTGCTGTGACACTTTTGTGACAATAGGCCGCGTTTCGGCATTGGTCAGAAGTAAAGATTACCCATCATCTTGGGTTTTTTGCGGAAGGTAGTACCCTTGATCCATTCCACATGCCCGTCATAAAACCCCTCGTTTGAGCCGTCCGGCTCGTCCCCGCGGTCGTTGTAATGGTTGACACCCCGCATCAGCGGATTGGGATCGCCCGGCCGCCCCCACGAGCCCTGATATCTCCGGTTCAGGTCGGCCCAGATGACTTTGTAGTACGGCTCGTCCGTTGTCTTGAGTGCAAAAACCGGCGTGCGAACCTGCTCCTGGAATATCGACCGGTTGTTCGAGTAGCGCGTTTCGCCGGCGAAATAAAAATAGCCCATCACCGAGTCGCGCCCGCCCGGCCAGGCCCAGAAATCGTCGCGGTTCCAGCTCCGGTTGGATGGGCAGTAAAACATAGGCCGCCGGATGTGGTAGAGGTTTGTCATCGTGTCGCGAAACCAGACCGAGTTCCAGTAAGGGTTGCTCGAGCCGCCGGGTGGGAATTGCTCGCCGTTGTCGCCGGCGTACATGGTCAGTGACAGCAGCCACTGGTGGCTGTTGTTCTTGCAGGTGGTGCGGTGTGCCTGCTCCTTGGCCCGCGCCAGCGCCGGTAGCAGCAGGCTGGCGAGAATGGCAATGATGGCAATCACCACCAGCAACTCAATCAGTGTAAATGCTAGTTGACGCTCTTTTTTTGTCTGAAGGAAAGTCATCGGAACAGGTGCCCGAGTTTGGGAACGAAAATGTTTCTTTGAAAGTTTAAATGTACCCCCCGTTACTCGCGCAGTCGCATCGGGCGTTTATCTCGGGTTTCGATGAGTTGCTGCACTTTGTTGGTCAATCGTTGGCCGTCGGTGTCCAAGAGCAGGGTGTTGGGATGAGTCGGCGTGTTGTCGGTTGATAGCGTCCACTTGGCCAAGGCGGCTTCGCGCCTGGCTAGGCGCGAGGTTTCACCAGCAACAAAGTCGTATTCGAAACCATCGAATCCCGGTTGCTCAGTCAGGGCCTTGTGTGCCATGTAGCGGACGGCAGAGTAGGGGTCATCGAGCAACTCGGCGAGCAGCGGCGACTGCCATCCGCTGCCGCTGGCATCAAGAGCGGGCTTCCAGCCCATGTGCCAGGCGGCCAGTGCGCGCTGGCCGGCATCGCCCTTGAGCAGCCAAATCACCGAGGCAGCGGTCGTACGGTGTTCCTCCGGCACAGTCGGCTTAACCTGGCCAGTGCGCTTGGCCAATTGCCCGGCGGTCCAGTCGAGTGTCTTGTCGAGGTGACAGAGATTGCATGCATTCGGCCGGCCGGTCGCGAGCGTTGTGGCGACATCGGGCGTCTCGATGGTGTGCCCCCGGATGGCCTTGAGCAGGCCGTACGACGTGTGCGGCATGTGGCAGTTGGTGCAGTTGCTGCCGACCGAGTCGGCAGCGTGGTGGGTGTGCGCGGTGATGTTGGCGACCATTTTGTCGTGGCACTGGAGGCAAGCCCGGTTGCCGCGCATGTCACGGGCGAGTTGATCGTCGGGGTCGCTGTTGTGCATGGAGTGGCAGCTGGTGCAGGACATTTCGCCCCGCTGATAACAGGCCGTCTCGAGCAGGCCGTTGTACTCGCGGCCTGTCACGCGGATGTGGCCGTCCGGCCAAAAGAAGTCGTTGAGGATGCCGGGATTTTTCTGGAGCACCGCTTTAAGCCACGGTTGTTTGTCGAGCTGGGTTGGGCGGATCATCGGCGTGGTTTGCTCGAGGTCGTCGCCGGGGCGGTAGCGGAAGCCGTGCGCGGTCCACTTCACGCTTTTGTCGAACCATTTCATGCCGTGGCACGAGCCGCACACTTGAGAGCTTCTAACATGGTCGAGATCCGCCGGTTGTACGATGGCCAGCGGCTCGGTGTTGAGAGCCTGCTGGCGTTCACTATCCGGCAGCTTGGCCAGGCGTTGCTGCCGGTCGACGTGCCGCTTGGCTGGCCCGTGGCAGGCTTCGCATGAGATGCCCAGATCGGCCACACGCGACTCGAACCGCTGCTCGGCTTCTTGAGGCCGCGGTTGTCCGCCAGTGGTATGGCAGCGGATGCAGTTCATGTTCCAGTTCTCCTTGCTGATGACCGTGTGCGGGTCGCGGATGAACAGGCTGTTGCGCGGTGCCCAGCGCCGGTCGCCGACGAGCCACGCGAAGGGGAAGCCAATCTGCAGGTTGCCCATCATGCCGGGCAGCCAAAAAACCTGCATGTGATGCGAGCCGGTGACCATGCCCAAGCGCATGTGCAGCGCCTGTGGGTCGTGGCCGTTGGGCGAGGCGAGAGCCGCGTCAATGCTTTCGATGCTCGTCCAGTATTCGTCACCGCTCCGATGCATGGTGAAGCGTTCGCCCTGGAATTCATGCGCCTGGCCGTCGAACGCCGCCTGGACAGTTTCGGGCGACATAAGTTGTGTCATGCTGCGGTGATATGATGCATGCCAGCTTTCGTGCTCGTCGGAGTGGCATTCACGGCATGATGCCGAGCCGACGTATTCATTGTCGTCGCGCCGGTAAGGCAGGGTGGCGGCAAATGGAGGTTGCGCTTGGTCAAGCGCTTGGCCGAGGGTGGCGGGCCGGTCGGCTTTGGACCAGTCCAGGAGATTGATGACCAGCAGGACGATGGCCACCAGTGCAAGGGCGATGATCCACCTGAGTGTGGAGGTATGCTGCTTTGGATCGCTGCCTTGCATGCTGATCGACCGAGGCAAAAAACCACGGTACAACTGGCAAAGAAAAAAGACGGCCTACGTTTACGGGCCGCCTTTTGTGAATTGGTTTGCTGGCCTCAACGGCTTGAGCTGCCCCACCAGATGTCGTTCGGGACGGTTGGGCGACCCCCTGTTTGGGCCATCGCATAAAATTTCTTATAGGTCAGGTTGACGGATGCACCGGAGACGATGCCCACTGTGGCTGCACCCCCGACATCTTGCCGGTTATTCTTGTTTGTACCTCCTGTCACATGCCTTTGGGAAATGCCCTCGTGAGGCTGGTTGCCCGCATCGTTGAACCAGAACGGAGTTGTGTCGTCAGTCTCCCACTGGATGATGTTGCCCGGTTCGGTGGCCGAAATCTTGCGAACCATTCCAGAATTATAACTGCCAGTGGCAGGGCTGGGTTTGGTGTGAAAGAAAATAATATTACCGTTCCATGTGTAGCTGGTCAGCTTAATTGGGCGCTGCAGGAACAGCTTGCTGTTCGAGCCGGTGGAGGTGGCTTTATCCTTGGGGCACATCAGCACCTGGGGATTGTTGCCCAGATAGTTCCCCAGTTGACCGTGCTTGAAGGATTCGTACTGGCCGGCCAGTTGTCTCTGCAGGCCAGTCAAGCTTGTGCTGCTGGCATAGCCCGGCATTGCCGTTGAGCCGCTCCAGTTATGGGATTCAACATTACACCGGCCGCCACCAGGGAACTTCGTGGAGTTTTCAATTCCGCTGCCGGCATATGCCCACCCGGTTGGG
>CAJWPV010000182.1 GCA_913045395.1 uncultured Verrucomicrobiota bacterium
CGCTTGACCAAGTGGCGATGCAACCTCTGAGTTGCTCTGACCGAGCGGAGTTATTTAGCGGGAGAGTATGCTCTTGATTAGGTGCATCAATCCAGCGATGTTTCCGACGAATATTAATCCGTAAATCGCGCGCCATGTCCATTGCACTTCGGTGGGTCGAGGCTCAAACGTTGATAGAAATCCGAACACGCAGAACAACGCGGCGGCGGCGAGGAACAGGGAGAGGAGGATCCGGATGAGCATGGCGACAAGTCGTCGACGGGAGTGTCGGGCAAGAGTTGGCGCTTGGCAATACCTGGGGAATCGATACTATCGGTCCCGCACCATGAAACAATTTTTTGCCATCGGTTTATTGACGGTCGCGGCCACGGCGCAGGCGGCTCCACACTATCAGATCCTGACGAGCACCAAACGCGACACGCACGCAGAAAGCTGGCAACTAACAAGCTCTGATTTTCCAAGCTACAATGGCAACGTTCGTTGGTCGATTAACAAACGCACCCTGCACGGCGGCAAGCAGGAGGGGGTGGATTTGGTTGAGGTCGATAACGGCAGGCTGCAGTTTCGCGTGATCCCGACCCGTGGCATGAGCATGCTCGACGTGACACTTGGCGATGTGCGCCTGGGCTGGAACTCACCGGTGAAGGAGGTCGTGCACCCGAGCTACATCAATCTACACGACCGCGGTGGTCTGGGCTGGCTCGACGGTTTCAACGAGTGGATGGTTCGCTGTGGCCTGTCGTTCGCGGGGCACCCGGGCGAGGACAAGTTCATCAACAACGTTGGCGACGAGGCTACGATGACGCTGACGTTGCACGGCAAGATCGGAAACATCCCGGCGTCGGAGGTGATCGTTGCGGTGGACAGGGAAGCCCCGTATCGCATCCGCATCCGCGGCCGCGTGCACGAGGTTTCCTTCTACGGGCCGAACCTTGAAATCTGGACGGAGATCAGCACGGTACCGGGCTCAAGTACATTTCGCATTCGTGACGTGCTTAAGAACAAGGGCACATTTGACGAGGAATTCCAGGTCATCTATCACGCGAACTTCGGTCGGCCATTGCTTGGTAAGGGCGCCAGAATGCTTTCCGCTGCGAAGAAGATTGTCCCGTTCAATGAGAACGCTGCCCAAGCGATCGACAGGCAGGAGGTGTACTCCGGCCCGACCAGGGGTTTCACCGAGGAGGTTTACAAGATTTATCCCAAGGCCGACGAGGACGGCAACACAATGGCTGTGCTGGTGAACCCGGCCGGCGACCGCGGCGTGGCTCTCAGTTGGCCGGTTGAGCAACTGCCTTATCTCACGCAGTGGAAAAACACCGCGGCGGAAAACACCGGCTACGTGACAGGCATCGAGCCAGGTACCGGCTTCCCGCACAATCGCAGCTACGAGCGCAAATATGGACGGGTGCCCAAGCTTGGTGCGGGACAGTCGCGCACGTTTGAGCTGGACTTCAGCATTCTTGGCAACGCAGGCGAAGTCAAAGCTGCCGCTGCTGCAGTGAAAGAATTGCAGGGCGACAAAGGCCCGGAAGTCCAAAAAGCTCCGGAAGAGTAAACATCAAATTTTCGCCGCTAGAATTGTCACCCCATTGAGACCAATAATCTGTAATTCCACTTAGCCCGGCAGCGGTTCTTTATCGCCAAGCGGCGGGGGCTTTCGCATAATCCGCCGCCCAATTGTTGGGCATCTCTACCATGACTCGTATTCATTTGAATTCACTGACCAAGCTTATCGCCGGCTTGGCGTTTGTTGCCACCATCCCCTTGGCCAGGGCCGACTGGAAAGTCGTTGAGCAGTCCAACCCGCTTGGCCCCGGCAAGGCGGTTGATGTGTTGCACGACGGCAAAGCGGTCGCCCGACTCGTCCACGGTGAAGGGCAGATCAAGCCGTTCCTGCACATCTTCGGCAGCGGCGGCGAGTTAGTGACCAATCCCGGCCTCGACAGGGAGGGCAACGGGGCCGGTTTGTTCAACCACCATCGCGGCATCTTCATCGGCTGGAACAAAGTCTCTTCTGAACTGGGCAAATACGACATGTGGCACAAGGGTGGCCCGGGCAACGGGCGTTACGACATCGTGAAGTTCGAAAACACGACGACCAACGATTCTGCCTCGATCGTCGCGAATATCAAATGGCGTGCCACGCAAAAGGATGCGAACGGCAGCGACGTGATGATCTCTGAGCGCCGGACGTTTAAGGTTTCGCGTCCGGGTGGCAAGTACACACAGGTCGACGCCAGCTTTGAGATGGAGGCCCAACGGGACATCAGTCTCGGTGGTGATTTGCAACACGCCGGCGTGCATTTCCGCGCCCACACCGAGGTGGCCAGGCGTAACAAGGAGACCAGCTATCTTTGGGAACCACCCAATGCTGCTGGCAAGGGCAAGGTCATCGACGACAACCACCAGTGGGCGCGGCTGTTGTTCCCTATCGGCAAACGTTGGTACACCGCTCAGGAAATGACCACTCCGGCCAACGGTGTGAAGGAACTTTCGTGGCGCGACTATGGCCGCTTTGGCTACTTCCTGCCCAGGCAGTTGAAGAAGGGCGAGCCGTTCAACCTGAAATTCCGTTTTGCCATTGAGGAGGTCGATGCACCGGCCAACGCGCCCAAGCAGTCGGACGAACAGGTCAAGGTGTCGCACCAGCTTTGCACCAAGCGCTATGAGGCGTTCCTCAAGTCGCTCAAGTGACTCGCCGCTTGGTTAAGCGCTTGGCTTGATTTACCGATGTCGCTTTCTGATAAGCTGAAACCGTCTTTGCGGAACCTGCCGGTGTACCAGCCGGGCCGCCCGATTGAGGAGGTCGCGCGCGAGCTTGGCCTCGAGCGGGACGAGGTCATCAAGGTCGCTTCAAACGAGAATCCGCTTGGCCCGAGCCCGCTCGCCGTCGAGGCGATGAAAACGGCGGTTACCCAAAGCCACCTTTACCCGGACGGTAACGCTTTTTATCTAAAGAACAAACTGGCGGCCAAGCTGGGTGTCGAGCCGGCAAACCTCATCCTCGGCAACGGCTCCAACGAGATCATCGAGTTCGTGTCGCACGCGCTGCTTGGCCCGGGCGACGAGATTGTCGTGTCGCAATACTGCTTCGCCATTTACCCGCTCGTCGCGATGATCATGGGCGCCAAGGTGAACGCCGTGCCCGCAGTCGAGCACGGGCATGATTTGCCGGCAATGCTCGAGGCGATCACGCCGGCGACGCGCATCGTCTGGGTGGCCAACCCGAATAATCCCACCGGTACCCTGGCCAAACCGACAGACGTCCGCACACTTGTCGAGCAGGTGCCGGACGACGTGCTGCTGGTAATGGACGAGGCGTATTACGAGTTCCTCGAAGAGCCGGTCGACCTGTTGCCGTTGGTGCGCTCCAACGAAAAGCCAAACCTGCTCCTGATGCGTACCTTCTCGAAAATCTACGGCCTGGCCGGACTGCGTATAGGCTATGGCATCGGACATCCCGATTTCGTCTCCGCGCTGGAGAAAGTTCGCCAGCCGTTCAACACCAACTCCGTGGCGCAGGCCGGAGCAATAGCCGCTCTTGACGACGATGCACACCTAGTCAGCACCCGTAGCACCAATGCCGAGGGGCTGAATTTTTTCGAGGCCCTCTGCACGGAGCAGGGGATCGAGTTTGTGCCGTCATACGCTAATTTCTTGATGGTCCGGGTTGGCGACGGCCAGGCGGTTTTCGAGGCGTTGCAGCGGCAGGGCGTGATCACGCGCCCGATGGGTGGCTACGGTTTGCCGGAGTGGATCCGCCTCTCCATGGGTACCCCCGAGGAAAATAAACGGGCCGCCGAATCCCTTAACGCTGCGCTGGCCTAATCCATCTTGTTTAATTTGGAGTTTATTGAGTTCCTTTTGTGCGGGGGACGCTCCGCTGGTCGGAATCCGCAAGCAGTTTTTCTTCCCGCTTGCCAACTGGAGGGATTTTTCTTACTGCTACCTGCCAGATGAGTAAACCACTCGAAGGAAAAACCGGGGTTGTCTTTGGCGTTGCCAACAAGAATTCGATTGCATGGGGCATCGCCCAAGCTTGGCACGAGGCCGGCGCCAGACTGGCGTTCACCTACCAGGGTGAGCGCCTGAAAGAAAAGGTTGAAACAATGGTGTCCGATTTCGGTGAAGACACTTTGGTGACGGAGTGCGACGTCAGCAGCGATGACGATATCGATCGAGTGTTTGGCGAGGTCGGCTCCTGTTTCGGCGGCAAACTGGATCTGCTTTTGCACTCCGTGGCATTTGCGCCGCGCGAGGCGCTCGAGGGTCGTTTTGTCGATACTACGCGTGAGGCGTTCGCCACGGCGCACGACATCAGCGCCTACTCACTGGTGGCGCTGGCCAAGCGCGCCGCTCCGCTGATGACCGACGGCGGCAGCATCATCGGCATGAGCTACTACGGTGCGGAAAAAG